>CBFDEF010000020.1:0-26201 GCA_965603755.1 uncultured Arcobacteraceae bacterium | reverse complement strand
AGTTTGCACTTAAATCTACATTTAGAGGGTTTATAATTGAACTAACTCCTAAAACCATTGTAAAGTTTGCTACATTACTTCCTATAATTGCACCAATTGCCATATCTGCATTATTTGCTCGTGCTGCTTTTATAGCAACAGTAAGTTCTGGTAAACTAGTACCAAATGCTACAAGAAATAGACCAATTAACCATTCACTTACACCAAAGTCTCTAGCGATATTACCAGCACTTTCAATAGCAAAGTTTGCACCACCTACAACAAATACAAATCCTATAACTAATAAGAATATTGTTTTAGTCCAAGGAAAATGTGCTTTATCCTCTTCATCTTCTTTCTCTACCTCTTCAACTTGATCACTTTGAATTAGGAACATTAAATATGCACCCATTAAAATTATAAAGATTAAACCATCAAGTTGACTAAGTTTTCCATCTATACTCATAAGTATAAATATTAAAATAGGGAAAAGTGACCATGCAGAATCTTTTGCAAATAGATCTCTTTTAGGCTTTACACTTTTGGCAATTAAAAAAACAGTACCTAGAACTAAAGATATGTTAAATATCGTACTACCAATTACATTTGCAACAGCAATATCACCACTACCTTGCATAGATGCACTCATACTAACTGCCATCTCAGGTAGGCTAGTACCTAAAGCAACTAATGTTGCACCAATTATAAAAGGTGATATATCAAAATGCAATGCAATTTTTTCACTCTCTTCTATAATATAATCAGCACCATAAATTAATGCCCCCATTGATACAACAAATATAATAATATCCATTTTTTTAACTATTCCTTACTATTAGACTATTTGGAAGTTGAAACTTTTTTATAAGCTCTTCCTCTTTATCTCTATGTTCACCATTATCTACTTCATGGTCAAACCCTACTAAGTGTAATAGTCCATGAATAAAAAGCAATGATAACTCATCATTAAAACTATGACCATAAGCTTCCGCTTTCTCTTCAACAAAATCTGATGATATTACTATAGAACCAAGTGGTGTATTTGGCATATTTTCATATGGAAAACTTAATACATCTGTTGGTTTGTCTATACCTCTTGTAGTTAAGTTTATCTCATGAATTTCATCATTATTTGTTAAGATAAACTCTATTTCACGATTTGAAATCTCTTGTGCAATAGTATTTAAAAATGCTTCATCAATTTTATGAGAAGTTTCATTTTCAAAAACTATATTGAACAATTATTAATACCTAATTCTTTCATTACTGCTTGACAAAAGTCACCTGCATCTCGAGGAATTCCTTCTGTTCCAAATTCAATTGAAAAGTTACCTGCTGTATCATTTATAGCTCTTCTAATTACACTAGGAAATACTTGCATCTCTTTTTCAACTACACCTATAGCTGCTTGAATCTTTTTTTTACTTTCATCGTTGTTATATTCGACACTCATTCTCATATAACCCTCTTCCATCTTTACATCTGCACACATATCTCTTGACATTATTTCTCCTTTTAGTTTATCTTTCCACCCATCACTTGGCATCCACCTTGATCTGCTTTATCTTCATACGTTTGCTTGTCATTCTCAAAGTTTACAATATGTTTTGAGAAAACTTCAAGCCAATTCCAGTATGATTGGATATGCTCATGATCTACTTTATCTTCAATATCTTTAAGTACCTCTTCCCAACAACCAAGCCATTCTAGTCTTGCTTTATTTGGTATAGAAAACATCTCATGTAATTTAACTTGATCAAAATCACCGCCAAATCTAGAGATATATCTATCATCTCCACCACAAAGCATCATAAAATACGATCCATTTCTTTTTTTAATTAGCTCTATCTCTGCTTCGTCGTCTGGAAAGAAGTGTGCTATCTCACTATCTAAAACTACTCCATAAAACTCATCAATCATTTTTGTAAATCCAACTACTGTTAGCTGTTCTAAAAACTCTTTGTTTGGATTTATAACTTCTGGTCTTTCACCCATAACTGCATTTGTATAATAATAATCTACCATTTTATCCTCTAATCACTTCTTTAAATAGCCAAATACTAACTAAAAACTACTGAGACCTTACTAAACTAATTTTTATTTAAAGGGTGAAAACTATTTATAGTTTGTGTTAAATGCTTTTGTTGTATATGAGTGTATATCTGCGTTGTTTCAATATTTGAATGCCCCAACAATTCACTAACAACCATCAAATCTGCTCCACCTAAAATAAGTGATGTGGCATAAGAGTGTCTAAATGTATGAGGGGATACATTATAATATTTTTTTGTTATTTTAAATACTGAAATTCTACTAAGAGGTGTACCTTTATAATTTAAAAAAAGGTAATCACTTTTTTTTTCTAACTTATTTAGATAGTCATTTAAAGCATCAATTGCTATTGCTGCAATTGGAATAATTCTTTGCTTACTCCCTTTAGCATATATAACTTTCACCCAGTTTTCATCTATATCATTTTTTTTAATTGTTAATAATTCACTAACTCTTACACCTGTTGCATATAAAAAAAGGATAATTGCTCTATCTCTTAAACCTAATAATTTTGAGTCATCAATTAATTCTAAGTTCTTCATAATAGTATCAGGGTTTAAATATTTAGGTAAAGATGAGGGGATTTTTGCAAATGATGCTTTTGGTTTTATTACATCATCATAATTTTCATCACAAAAATTATAAAATGTATTTATACTACTAAGATGTCTATTTTGTGTTCTAGGATTCTCTATTGATATTAGATATTGCAGTAAATCTTCACTTGAAGAGTCAAGCAAAGATTTATCAATTTGAGATAAAAATAGTTCAAAATCTAAAATATCTCTAATATAAGCATCTACTGTATTAAATGCTAAAGATTTAATTATTGTAAGATGCTCTTTAAAAGCAACAATTAAATCAGACATTACTCTAATGTTATTGATTGATCACCAAAGTAAAGTTTATCACCTAAAATTATAGCTTTTTCATTTTCATCAAAAGAGAAATCGTATATTCTTATATCATCTAAATCAGAATTCAGACTTATTAAATAATCATTCTCTTCAAGTGCATATATATAGGTACCAGCTCCTAAGGCATGAAACTTTGCAAATTTAAATTTTTTACTTTTTAATACTTTTAATTCTTTATCAATTTTTAATATATTTCCATCAAGAGTTGATACTATTAAATTTTTATCAACAACTATAACATTTTTTATATCAATATCTTTTATATTAACACCACCAGAAACAAAACTAAATAGTTTAGTTGGTGTCGCTGCAATTAAGGCATCGTCAATAGAAGATAGAAAAATAATATTGTTTATATTACCTTTAGGGTCAATATTCATTGTTTTTATAATACTCTTTTTTGCAATATCAACAACAACAACTTTTCCGTCTAATGTTGGAAATAATATTACAGAATCTAGAAAGATAGGATTTGCAATTTTTATATCATTTACTAATGATACTGTTAAATATTCTTTAAAATATTTTTTCTTTAATTTTTTATCATATAATAAAATTGAATTATCAATTAAACTTAATGCAATCAAATCACCCTTAACTGATGCAGATATAACATTTTTTTCAAATGCAAATTCTTCAACTTTGTTTTTATCTTTTATTAATAGTGCTCCACCTTTATTCGCAGCAATTATTATTCCATCATTATTGTTAATAAAATCAAAACCTTCTTTAATACTTCTACTTGTAATACCCTCTTTTGATAATAATTTATAATTCTCTAATGTAGCACCATCTGCATTATAATCAATAATACTATTTTGCATATCAATTGAAGATAATGGATAATCACCATGCGTATTTTCTGGTTCAAAATATTGTTTTGAACTACATCCCGAAATCAATAATGCAAAAACGAATAAAAAAGATAAATGTCTCATATATAACCTACTTTGTTAATAAAAAATGTTCTAACATACTTGATAATGATGCTACGCTTGAATTTGAAGAGATAAGTTTAATACTCTCTTTAGCATCCTGATATTTACCGTTTTGTGCTTGTATTAATGCTTTATTAAATATTGCAAAATCTTTTAATAAAAATGTTTGTTTTTGTGTTACATTTGAGATATCATCAATATTATTTTTTTTAATTGCTTTTGAGTATAATGATAATTCATTTAAAAATTCAGCATTTGTATTTTTACTTTTATCTTTCATATACACTGCAATTTCATAAAGCTTTTTATTGTTTGATTCTAAGTATTTTAATGCTTCTTTATCATTATAGTCTGCCAAAATTTTATTAAAAGCTTGGTTATCTTTTATTTTATTTTGCTCATCTTGATAGTTTGATACTGAAAAGCCAATAAATAAAATAATAACAACTGAAACAGTACCAAATATAATTGCTTTGTATTTTTTATAAAATTGCTCTAACTTAAAAGTTTTTTCCATTAAACTCTCTTGCGCAGATACTTCCTCTTTTATATAATTAATATTTTCTTTTAAACTCATAACTCATAACACCTTTTTGTTAAATAAAAATAATTATATCGAAATAGACTTAATGAAAAGGTTATATATGTAAAAACTCTCCACTATGGTATAACCACATATTTTTTACCTTTAGAAACTTACTTTTTTCAATAAATGAATTATCATTATTATCACATTTAATAGTTGCTTTAAAAGTTACAAATGATTCAAGTTTACCATCAATAAAATCTAATATTTCCAATTTCTCAAATATACAGGTTTCACAAAACTCTAATATCTCATTTTTCCATTGTTCTGTGTCAGTTTTATAATCTTGATTTTCTTTATGTGTAGTTTTTATAATATATTGTGGGATTTTAAGGGCAAATGCACAATATCTAGATCGCATTAGTTGCGATGCTAATTTAGGAATAGAACCTTTATGGAAAGGTTGACAACATTTTTTATATTTGTTGCCACTTCCACAAGGACAAGGCGAATTAACGCTATGTTTTATTTTAAATCTTTCTTTTGTTTTTCTAATCTTCTTCTTAGTGAAGGATCAAGTTCTCTTTTTCTAACTCTTACAGAGATAGGTGTAACTTCAACTAATTCGTCATCTTCAATCCACTCTAAAGCGTGCTCTAAAGACATATCAACTGGTGGAATAAGCTTAATTGCTTCATCTGCACCAGAAGATCTTACATTTGATTGTTGTTTAGCTTTTACAGGGTTAACATCAAGATCATTTGCTCTTGCATGCTCACCAATAACCATACCACCATAAACTTTATCTTGAGGTTTAATATACAGTGACCCTCTATCTTGTAGATTAAAGATTGAATATGCAACAGCTTCACCAGTTTCCATAGATACTAAAGCACCATTCATTCTAGATGTAACAGAACCAGAATATGGTCTAAACTCTAAGAATGAGTGATTCATAACACCCTCACCTTTTGTATCAGTTAAGAACTGACCTCTATAACCAATAAGTCCTCTAGCTGGAATCTCAAACTCAATTCTAGTTTGACCGTCACCCATTGGAGTCATATTTGACATTACAGCTTTTCTTTTACCTAAAGTTTCAATAACAGATCCACTAAACTCATCAGGAACATCACAAACTAAATGCTCAAATGGCTCACATTTAACACCATCAATTTGCTTAACGATAACTTCTGGTCTAGATATAGAGAACTCAAAACCTTCTCTTCTCATATTTTCAGCTAGAATTGTGATTTGTAACTCACCTCTTCCTCTTACTTCAAAAGCAGCTTCACCTTTAGCTTCGTATTGCATAGCGATATTTGTATTCATCTCAAAATCAAGTCTCTCTTGAATTTTATTTGAAGTTACAAACTTACCTTCAGTTCCAGCTAATGGAGAGTTGTTTACTGCAAAAGTTACAGATAAAGTTGGTTCTTCAATATGTAAAGGGTCTAAAGGCATTGGGTTCTTAGGATCACATAAAGAATCACCAACATCAATAGTCTCAAATCCTGCAATAGCAACAATATCACCATGACCAGCTTTTTCAATATCAATTCTTTCTAAACCTTTAAAACCAATAAGTTTAGAAACTCTACCATTAACTTTTTCACCATCAGCTTTTACTAAAGTTACATTCTCACCCATAGAGATTGTACCATTAAAAATTCTAGCAACACCAATTTTACCAATAAAATTATCATGACTAAGATTAAATACTTGAAGTTGAAGACCATTGTCATCTGAACCACTTGGAGATGGAACCTCTTCTAAAATCATTTCAAGTAATGGAAGCATTGTTTCATTATCATCATCTAAAGATAATTTAGAGATACCATTTTTAGCTGCTGCATAAATAACTGGGAATTCTAATTGTTCTTCAGTTGCACCCATTTGATCAAACAGGTCAAAAACTTCATCAACTACTCTATCAGGTTCACCAGCAGGTTTATCAATTTTATTTACAACAACAATTGGTCTATGTCCAATCTCTAGTGCTTTTTTAACAACAAACTTAGTTTGTGGCATAACACCCTCTTGTGCATCAACAAGTAATAAAACAGAATCAACCATTTTAAGAACACGCTCAACCTCTCCACCAAAGTCAGCATGACCCGGAGTGTCAATAATGTTAATTCTTGTATTTTTATAATCAATAGCTGTATTCTTAGCTAAGATTGTAATACCTCTTTCTTTTTCGATATCGTTACTATCCATCATTCTATCTTCAGTTTCATCTCTTTCACCAAAAGTACCTGATTGCTTTAATAACTCATCAACTAATGTTGTTTTTCCGTGGTCAACATGCGCGATAACGGCAATATTTCTAATATCTCTCATTTTTTCTCTTTTGTAATTAATTTTCGCGATTATAGCTAATATTTTCTTATAATCTATTTATCTGTATCATATAAGTAAAAATAACGCTGACTTAAAACTTTACCATAAGGCTCACATAGAACCTCTTGTGTAGTTTCACCTTTATTAATCTTTTTTACAGTTCCAACTTTTATACCATATGGAAAAATCTTGTCCATTCCTGATGTAATAATAATATCATTTAAGTTTATCTCTTTCCATAATGGTATATGTTTTATAACTAATAAACCATCACTATTTACCCCTGAAGTTATCCCTGGGGCATAATTGTCACCTATAAATACTGTGTAGTTACATCTTTCATTATTATTTAAATATGCTATATTTTGATCATCTTTATTTAAAACAATACCTGCACTAAAACCATCATAAGTTACTAAAGCATAAATTTTATTTTTATCAAGTAGTTTATAATCAATAACAACTTTTGAAGTATCATTTAATTTTAAATACGATAGAACTTTTATTTTTTCAAACTTATGTTCATACTTATAATTGATATTTAAAAGCTGTTTTAACTCTTGATTCTCTTTATCTTTTATTGTATAGAGTATTTTATAACTATTATTTTCTACATTAGTTTTTTCAAGTTTATCGATATACTTTAATTGATCAAAATATTTATATATTACAGATTCAATTTCAATTACATAAGTTAAGAATGATGATGATATTGAATTGTTTAATTGATTAAGCTTATTTTTTATATCACGCTCTATATTAAAATAATATCCCAAAACTAGGGATATTATTAAAAAAAATAGGATTAGTTTTTTATTCATTAGAGATTAATTTAAGTAAAGATTCCTCGTCTAATGTTTTGCTCGTACCATAAGCAACAGCCAATAATGGTTCATCAGCAACTCTTACTGGTAATTTTATATCATTCGCTAGATATTTATCAATCCCTCTAATTAAAGCTCCACCACCAGTTAATACAACACCATTATCAACAACATCACCAGCTAAATCTGGTGGCATCTCCTCTAAAACTTGTCTTACTGCTAAAGATATCTCTTTAAATGGTTCAGTTAAAGCAGCTCTTACACCTTCACCTGTAAGTTCTATCATAGTAAGAAGTCCAGAACTATCTCTACCTTTTACTTTTATAGTCTTGTCTTGTGGTTGCTTAATTGCAGTACCTACTTCAAGTTTAATATTTTCTGCCGTTCTCTCACCTATAAATAGGTTAAAGTTTTGTCTTACATAATCTATAATTGCTTTATCAAATCTATCTCCTGCAACTTTTATAGATTTACTTAAAACAAGTCCACCCAAAGATGTAACACCAATCTCAGTAGTACCACCACCAATATCAACAACTACATAACCATCAGGACTACTTACAGGAATTCCTGCTCCAATTGCAGCTGCCATTGGTTCTTCAACAAGAAAAACTTCTCTAGCCCCAGCGCTTAGTGCAGATTCTTTAACCGCTTTTCTCTCAACTTGTGTAATACCATGTGGGATACAAATAATAATTCTAGGTCTTAAAAAAGTTTTTCTATTATGAGCTTTTTCAATAAAATATCTTATCATTCTTTCTGTCATCTCAAAATCAGCAATAACACCATCTTTCATAGGTCTTACTGCTTGAATATTTACAGGAGTTTTTCCAATCATCTGTTTTGCATCTGAACCAACAGCTAAGATCTTATCTCTTCCATATCTATCATGTTGAACAGCAACAACTGAAGGCTCATTAATAATAATACCTTTCCCTTTAACTGATACTAAAGTATTAGCAGTACCTAAATCGATCGCCATGTCATTTGAAAACCAGCCAACAAACTTATCAAAAATCATATTTTTTCCTTTTCTTTTACTACGCAACTTTAGGTTGTTCAGTTTTTTCAACAACCTCTTTGGTAATAGTTACAGTTTTACCTTTATATTGCGGTAATTCATACATAATATCTAACATAATATCTTCTAAAATAGATCGCAATCCTCTTGCACCTGTTTTTCGCTCTATTGCAGCTTTTGCAATAGATACTAAAGATTCATCATCAAACTCTAATATAACATCATCAAGTTTAAATAGTTTTGAATACTGTTTAACTAAAGAGTTTTTTGGTTCTTTAAGTATATGAATCATTGCATCTTCATCAATCTCTTCTAAGATAGCAGTCATATGTAGTCTACCTATAAGTTCAGGTATTAAACCATATTTAACTAAATCATCAGATTCAATTTTATCCATAAAAGTTTCTTGTTCATCTTTTGTTTTTTTAGTCTGATTAAAACCAAGGATGTTTCCACCCTCTCTTTTTGCAACAATATCTTTCATACCATCAAATGCACCACCACAAATAAATAAAACATTTGTTGTATCTAATTGTATTGCATCTTGTCCAGGGTGTTTTCTTCCACCTTTTGGAGGAACATTTATACTACTACCCTCAACAATTTTTAATAAAGCTTGCTGCACACCTTCACCACTTACATCTCTAGTAATAGATCTATTTTCAGACATTCTTGCAATCTTATCTATCTCATCTATAAAGATAATACCTTGTTCAGCTTTTTTTATATCTCCACCTGCTGCTTGAATAAGTCTTGTAACTATATTTTCAACATCGTCACCTACATATCCAGCCTCAGTTAAACTAGTTGCATCTGCTATAGCTAAAGGTACATCTAAATATTTTGCAATCGTTTGTGCTAAAAGAGTTTTTCCACTTCCAGTTGGACCTATTAATAAAACATTCGATTTTGTTATTTCAGTATCATCATCAATCTCATTTTGTCTAAAAATTCTTTTATAGTGATTATAAACAGCAACACTCAAAACTTTTTTTGCTTTATCTTGACCTATTACATAATCATCTAAAATAGCTTTTAACTCTTTTGGTGTTCGTATTTTTTCTTTAGTTACTGCTTCTTCAATTGTTTGTATCTCATCTTGATTTCCATCAACATGCTTATGAGATTCTATTATATCATAAGCAGATTTTGCACAAATTTGACATATTGTAGCATTATCGCCAGATATTACTGGATTTTGTTCACTATCTTCAATTCCACAGAAGTCACATATTAATTTTTGTTTTTTCATATATATTATTTCCTTGTAAAGGGTATTCCTCTTTTTGTATTAGCAACAAATTGTGCTAACTGTTTTGCATATTTATTTTCATTTGTATTTAAAATATCTGTAGCTGTTTCAGCTATAGGTTGTCCAGATTCAAATATCATTTTATAAGTTTTTCGTATAGCATCAATATCACTTCTACTATCTTTAAATCTTCTTCTAAGTCCATTAATATTTAGACTTCTTAATGTAGCACGATTACCTTCACAAATACAAAATGGGGGTATATCTTGAACTAAAATAGATCCTCCACCCACCATTGCATTTTCACCAATTTTACAAAATTGATGAATAGCACTCATACCACCAATAACACAATTACTATCAATCTCTACATGACCTGCAATAGCACAACTATTTGCAACAACTATATTATTTGATAAGATACAATCATGACCTATATGAACATGTCCCATCAATAAACAATCATCACCAATAATAGTTTTATAACCACCACCTGCAGTACCTGTATTTAATAATGTATGTTCTCTTATAGTATTATTATCACCAATAATAAGTTGCGTATCTTCACCTTCAAATTTTAAATCTTGAGGTATAGTTCCTAATACTGCATGAGAAAAAATTCTATTATTTTTTCCTATAGTTGTATTACCTTCAATTAAAGTATGGCTTCCTATCGTTGTACCATCACCAATTACAACTTTACTTCCTATTATAGTAAAAGCACCAATAGATACATCTGTACCAATTATTGCACCCTCTTCTATAATTGCAGTTTTATGAATATTTTGCATTAATTTTTAGTCTTCTATTTATCAACTATCATAGCTTTTAATTCAGCTTGGGCAACTAAAACATCATCAACATAAGCTTCACCACCTAAAACAATAAGGGCTTTTCGTTGTTTAATTACTTTAATTCTGTACTCTAATTTATCACCTGGCTTTACAGGAACTCTAAATTTAGCACCATCAATACTCATAAAGTACATAACTTTCTCTTGCATCTCTTCTTGTGTAAGTCCACCACTTTTAAAAGCAAGTATTCCTCCAGCTTGTGCCATACCCTCAAGTATCATCACACCTGGATATATTGGATGTCCAGGGAAATGCCCTTGAAATACAGGTTCACTAATAGATACATTTTTATATGCAACTATATTTTCGCCCTCAATCATACTTGAAACTTTATCTACAAGTAAAAATGGGTATCTATGTGGAAGTATTTTTTGAATCTCTACAACGTCTAACATTTGTGTTTCCTATTTAATGGTCTTTTTGTGTATTACATACACATATTTAGTTACATTGTATCTAATATATCATTATAATTCTATAATTTGATAATAAATGTTAGTTTGAATATTTAAAGATAGATTTAAGAAAATAATAATAGAATCCTTTTATAAAATTAGAAAGGATTTTGATGTATAACAGAGATTATTTATCAGACAATAACAGTAATAACTCTTACTCAAGAGAAAAAGAAAACGAAGCTTATACTTCTTCACAGGAGCAAGCACAGGCACCAGCTAACTTGATGGCATTTTTAAAAAGTACATATCAACTTTTTGCTAGTTCATTAATGGCAGCTACAGCTGGAGCTTATATTGGTCTTGATATGGTAAGTACAATTCAAAGTTGGTACTGGGGACTAGTAATTTTAGAGATAGCTCTATTATTTGGATTATATGCAGTTAAAGATAAGCCAGGTATTAATTTAGCTGTTTTATTTGGTTTTACATTTATTAGTGGTTTAACAATTACACCATTACTAAGTAGTGCTTTTGGAATGCCAGGTGGTGCTGCAATTGTTGCACAAGCTTTTTTAATGACATCAGTAGCTTTTGGTGGTATTTCAATGTTTGCACTTACAACTAAAAGAGACTTTTCTTCTATGGGTAAAATGCTTTTTATTACTCTTATTGTTGTAGTTGTAGGTAGTATTAGTAATATTTTCTTCCAATCTCCAATTTTTCAGTTGGCAATTGCTGGAGTTAGTGCTATTTTATTTAGTGCATTTATTTTATATGATACACAACAAATTATCAAAGGTGGGTACTCTACACCAATTGAAGCTGCTATTGCACTATACTTAGATTTCTTAAATTTATTTGTTGCTTTACTTCAATTATTAATGGCATTTAATAGCAATAATGATGACTAAGGAGCATTTGCGTCTCCTTGATGCTAATCTAAATAGACTTAGAGAGGGCATTAGAGTTGTTGAAGATATATATAGATATATCTTCAACAACAAAAAAATAGCAACTCAACTTAAAACTTTAAGACATAAATCAAGAATTGAACTTTATCATCAACTTTTAGACTCAAGAGATATTCAAAATGATGTATTAAAAACATCTACCTCTTCTGAGCAAAATAGAGAAGATTTAAACTCAATTCTTATTGCAAATTTTAAAAGAGCTCAAGAGAGCTCAAGGGTACTAGAAGAGTTTGGAAAACTAATAGATACTAAAACTAGCGAAAATTTTAAAAATATTCGATATGAACTTTATCATCTAGAGAAAAGTATAGTATAAATATTTAGTAGGTATTATACAACTTTCCCAGACTTTACATCTATATACCCAAGTTTTTTCCTCTTAAACTCCGTATATGGTGTTACAATATTATGTTTTTTGGCATTTGTAGTAAAATCTTCTTTTGTTGTAATATCTTTAATAATTGATTCCATTGTTATTAAAATAGCTTTTGATAACTCCTCTTCAAGTCCTGTATGCTTTCTTATTAAAGTATCAAAAGCATAGTTCAATTCATAACCTAAAACTTTTTTACTGCCAATCATTTTTTTTACAGAGATCCAATTTGCAAAAATTACATCCCAAGATTTTTTTTGATCACTTGTATTACACAAGTTTTTTACTATTGATTTCCATTTATATAATCCAAAATATGCTTGATGACTACTCCATAACTCTTCAATCCACCAATCTTCAAACTTTGGAAAACCAGCAAATTCTGCTAAACCTTCTTCATCAATATTCTCTTTTATATTGGATAATAATACAGAGAAATGTAAAACTAAAATCGGAATTTGAAATTTTAATACTCCAAGATCATTTATATTTTCATTTTTAATATCTTTTGTAAGATCTTCAAAATCTTTTTTTATTGTTGCAAGATCTTTTTCAATCTCATCATGTATTCGCAGGTTAAGCTCTATTGATTTCGATGCAATCTCTAATAAAATTTGATCCTCAAAATGAACATCATTAGGTAACTCATCTATAATCATCATAGCTTCTAATTTTACATCATTTGTACTTACTTTATCGCGTTTTAATCTGATTTTTTGATAATGATAATAATTTTTTCTTTCAATAGCAGCTTTTAAGTTTTCCTCTTTTTCCAACTCTTTAAGATCATGTTGTAGTAATTCAGCCAATTTAGCTCTATGTTCTTCAAGGAGAGTTATATTATCTGCCAAACTACTTTCTGTAGATGCTTTTGACATAATTGTTAATTTATTAGCACCTGATTCATGTTCAGAAAGTTGTCTTTTTAGTAGTGTTACACGCTTCTCCTCACCTTTTATAAGTTCCTCAAGTGCTACAATTTCTTTCATTATCTTTATACCCTTCTTATATTATTGGAATTTTTATAGTAAATTTTGCGCCATTATAATCATTATTTTGATATTTAAATGGACAATTTTCTACAACTATAGACCCTTTTAAATTATCGACAACAATTTTGTGTGTCATATATAAACCAAGCCCAGTACCTTGAGATTGGTGTTTCGTGGTAAAATATGGCTCAAATATTTTACTCTTAATATCTTCTGGGACACCACCAGCAGAATCTTGTATTTCAATAATAACAAACCCGTCATCTTTTTTGATTTCTATTATTATATACTTCTCTTTATTTAAATCTTTTTGACTTTTTAATATATCTGATGAATTATTGATTATGTTTAATAATACCTGAATTAAATCATTTTGTATACCATTTATCCTTATATTTTTATCATTTTCATTTACGATATTAATCTCATAAGAGTTAAGATTTGCACTAATTATCGCAATAGTTCTTTCAACAGTTTCTTTTACAGAAAATTCACTTGTAACTCTGTTATCTTTTAGAAAACTCTGAAAATTTTCAATTGTATCAGATAAAAATTGTGAATTATCGACTATACTATCTAGCTCCCTAATAGCTTCATCTTCTTCATGCATATTAAGTTCATAACCTAATTTAATGCCACCAGCAGCTACAGAGATAGCAGTTAAAGGTTGTCTCCATTGATGAGCAATATTTCCTATCATCTCACCCATAGAAGCCATTTTACTTTGATTGTTTAGTATCTTCTCATTTTGCTTTATCTCTGTAATATCAATAATTGCAATAATTTTTAATGATTTTTCTCCTATTTTTTTATTTCTTTCTTTTATTTGAACATATCGTACAGTTCCATCTTTTTGTATTATACTATCTTCAAAATAATGATCAATTTTATCATCTAATAATTCATCTTTATGCTCATCTGTAACATTTGTAAATATTTCAAAAATATATTTCTGTAAAAGTTTTTTCTTGTTATCTACTCCGATTAATTTTACCGCTTCATCATTTACATCGATACAAATATCTTTTTGAAAAATAAATAGAGCTTCAATTGTAGAGTTTACGAGTGCCTCAAAACTATTAAGATTATCCTCAATCTGTTTTTTTTGATTTTTTATTGTTTTTTCCCACTTAGATGATTTTATCCATAAATCAACTTTTAATAAAAACTCTTCATATACAAAAGGTTTTTTTAAAAAATCAGATGCACCTTTTTTTAATGCTTTTCTAACAATAGATGGGTTATCTGACCCTGATAATACTAATATAGGAAAATTGTTTATATAATAAATATCCCTTAATAGGTCAAGCACATCCGTGCCATGCATATCAGGAAGTTCCATATCTAAAATCAATAATGATATATCATTATCTTTAAGAACTTCAATACCTTCTCGTGCACTAGATGCAGTTATTACATTATAATTTCTTGCTTCAAGTAGATATTTAACTATGTAACAAACAACTTTAGAATCATCAATAATTAGAATATTTTCACAATTATTTTCTGATATTCTTTTTAATGAATCATTAATATCATTAAATATATAATCAATATTATTTGATTTAAGATGATAATCTAAAATACCTTTTTTAAAATAAAGTTCTCTTTGAAAAGAATCCTCTTCATCACTTAAAATTATAATCTTTGAATCAGAGTTTGTTTGTATATATTTAAATAACTCTTTACATCTTTCATCTTTTTGATTATCAGCTAAAATAATTAAACATAACTCATCACTGAAGTTTTTAATTAACTCCATGCTCTGTTCAATACTAAACGATTGTGTTGAGTTATAGCCAAACAATTTAAATATTTCATTTAAATCATTATTGAATACCTCATCCTCATCAATTATAAGTATATTGAATATCATATTTAATTTTTTATTTTCATCATTCATGATAAATTATATCAAAATAGTGTTTAAAGAATATTTTAGATAAAATCGCGATAATTAATATACAATATAACAAAGGATAATAATTGTTAAATTTTAAAGACAATTTGATAGGATCAAGTGCAAAAAATGATATTTTATCAGGACTTGTAGTTGCGGTTGCTTTAGTTCCTGAAGCAATTGCATTTTCATTTATAGCTCAAGTGAGTCCCATTGTTGGATTATATGCCGCATTTATTTTAGGACTAATTACTGCAATTATGGGTGGAAAACCTGGTATGATTAGTGGTGCTACTGGTGCTGTTGCTATTGTTTTAGTTGGTGTTAGTATATCAGCAAAATCAATTTTAGAAGCACAAGGTATAACAGGTGATGCATTATCATATGGTATAGTTCAGTATATCACTCTAACTGCTGTAGTTGCTGGTCTAATTCAGATTGCTATAGGTGCATTTAGAATGGGTAAATTTATCCGGCTTGTTCCTCAACCTGCACTTCATGGATTTGTTAATGGTTTGGCTGTAGTTATTGCAACAAGTCAGTTTAAATTTTTAGATGATGCTGGGATATTAATGTATGCAATTATTTTAGGTACGATGGCAACAATGTACTTTTTACCTAAAATAACTTCTGCAATACCATCAGGACTAGTAGCTATTATTGTATTTACTCTTGGTGTTTATATAACATCTGCAGATACTAAACTTGTAGGTGATTTAGCTAATCTTGCTGAATTTAAAGGTTTACTACCTAGTTTTCATATACCTGATGTTATTTTTGATGTTAACGCATATATTATGATTTTACCATATGCTGTTATTGTTGCACTTGTTGGTGTAATAGAATCACTTTTAACACTTTCAGTTTTAGATGAGATTAGTGGAACAAGAGGTAGTGCAAACCAAGAGTGTATAGCTCAAGGTGCTGGAAATGTAACTTGTGGTATGTTTGGTGCAATGCCAGGATGTGCAATGATTGGTCAGTCTATCATTAACTACACAAGTGGCGGTTGGGGTAGATTATCTGGTATAACTGCTGCTGTTGGTCTAATTCTTTTAGTTGCAACTTTAACTGACATATTAAATATAATCCCTGTTGCAATTCTTGTTGGTATTATGTTTATGGTATCTATAGGAACATTTGAGTGGAGTAGTTTTGCAAGAATCTCTAAGATGCCACGAAGTGATGCTTTTGTTTTAGTTACTGTAACAAGTATTACGATTGTGGCTGACTTGGCTATTGCTGTTATATCTGGTGTTATTATCTCTGCACTTGTATTTGCTTGGAAACATGCAAGAGTGACTGCTAGAACACATATAGAAGATGATGGAACAAAAGTATATGATTTTGATGGACCATTATTTTTTGGTAGTGTTACTGCCTTTAATGAACAATTTGATTTAAAACATGATCCGAAAATTGTTGTACTAGACTTTAAAAATGCTAGAGTTATGGATATTAGTGGGGTTGAAGCTATTGATGCTATCACTAAAAAATACTTGGATTTAGATAAAGTAGTAAAAATAAGACATTTAAGCAATGAGTGTAAATCAATTATGAAAAATGCTGGACCATTTTGTACATATGAAGAGGATGATCCAAAATATAAAGTAGCTTATGACTATTAAGATTTAAAAAAAGGTAAGATATTTATTATCTTACCTTTTTTAATTTTTTATTTTATATCAGAATATTTATCCCTTATAACTAAAAAATCATCCAAGTTATCAAAAAATAGATCAACTAACTTTGGATCAAAGTGTTTCCCTCTTTCATTTTTAAATAGTTCTAAAATATCTGCTAACTCCCATGCATCCTTATATACTCTTTTACTACCAAGTGCATCAAAAACATCTGCAATTGCTGTTATTCTTCCATATATATGTATATCTTCACCTTTTAATCCATTTGGATAGCCTGTACCATTAAACTTCTCATGGTGCTCACCTGCTACTATTGCTGCTGCTTTTATAATAGGTCTATCAGAATTTTTTAACATCTCATAACCTAACATAGCATGTGTTTTCATAACACCAAACTCTTCTACAGTATGCCTTCCTGGTTTATTTAAAATAGAATCAGGTATCCCTACTTTCCCTATATCATGCATAGGACTAGCCATCTTTAGTTTTTTTGCATCATGTGCTGAAAGTCCATATAATATTGCTAAAAGTTCAGAATACTGTGCCACTCTTTTTACATGGTTTCCAGTCTCTTTACTTCTAGTCTCCCCTATTTCACCCATAGTATATATAATCTCTTTTTGAGTTTTTTCTATCTCCTCATTTAAATCCATTATCTCTGTAATATCAGTAGCATAAACAAGAACAGATTCAATTTGTTTAACGCCTTTTACATCAAGTTGAAAATGGCAATTGTTAAAGTTATAATAAAATGTATCTTTTAATTCTGACTGTATAGCTAAAGATACCGAGTCTAAATTAAAATCACTAAAGTTAGATATCTGTTTAAAATCAGCTTTTGCACTTTCATTTTGAAAATATATATCTCCATCTTTATTAAACATAAAAACTGCAGATGGATTATACTTTGGTAGATGAGACATATAATAATTTTTAAAAGAAAATCTTTCATTTATTTTCAATAGGTCATAAATAAAACAGTGTCCGGTAATACCAGTATATGCTAACATCATTGATATTAGCATCAAAATATAACACTGTGTATAAACTGAAATAATCATAATAATAAATGATAAAATAACTCTTATTAAAGCATCAGTTTTTTTGACATTTTTATTTGTATAGTTAAAAATTGACATTATTTAATCCTTCTTATCTGTATTAATTGTATCATAAAGATTTTTAAGTATTAATATTATAAACAGTGTTGTTTATCACAATTGTAGTACAATGAAAATATGCACAAACTTAAAATATATTTTTCTATTATTTGTGATAAAGAAATTTTGATAAAGTCATTTAAATTTGATTGTGAACAGATTAATCACTTTAAATCATTATTAACTTATATGGTACCTTTTATTGTTTCAGCCTACACCGCTTTAAGTATAAAACTAAAGTTTAGAATTGGTACAACACCAATAGATGCACAGCTAAAATGTATAAGTTGT
Organism: uncultured Arcobacteraceae bacterium; assembly: GCA_965603755.1. GTDB lineage: Bacteria > Campylobacterota > Campylobacteria > Campylobacterales > Arcobacteraceae > JAIOSF01. The sequence continues at coordinate 7,767 of CBFDEF010000020.1, read as the reverse complement.
GGAACTAAAATATCACTAAATAAAGATGATATAGTACCTTTATATGATATATAAAGAGAAAACAAAATGGAGAATAAAGTTAAATGATAGAGATTAAAAAAACAGAGTACGACAGACTTAAAGAGATTGAATCAAAACTTAATACAATGAAAAGTGATGACTCACTTGATATTGCAAATAGTATGACAACAAATGCAATAAATGTTAACCAAGCCTCAAAACAAAAAGTTTTAGAGATTGAGAAAATTAGTAAACAGGTAAATGAATTTATTGAAAAGTCAAATCAAATAGATGAAAAATCTTCTGAAAATTTTAAATCTTCTGAACTTTCAAGTAAAGAAAGTGAAAATACAATTGAACTTATTAAAGAGCTATCATCTACTATAAATAATATTGACACTATATTTGAAACTTTTACTGATACAATTGAATCTTTATCTATTGCAAATAAAGAGATAAGCGAATTGGTTGCTAGAAATGACCAGATATCTATTCAAATAAATTTAATTGCTATAAATGCAAAAATTGAAGCATCTAGAGCTGGTGAATATGGAAAAGGTTTTGCTATTGTTGCTGATGAAGTAAAAAAACTTGCAGCATCTTCAAAACAATCAACATTAGATATTGGTAAAAAAATTGAAGCTATCACACATATGACTGAAAATGCCAAAGAACAAAGTGATAAATCAAATGAATTAATTGATAATGGAATAAAAATATCTGATGATTCAATAGTAAAACTAAATAGTCTTATTCAATTATCATCAAAGAATAAAGCTGATTCAATTGAAGTTATTAATATAGTAAACGACCAACTTAAAGATTCTGATACTATAAAATATAAGATTTCAGAACTTTTAGAAGATACAACAAAAGCTATTGAAGGGTCATCAAATAACTTAAAACTAGGTAATAACTTACTTGAAAATTTAAAAAGAATTATTAATTAACTCTTTTTAACGAAAAATAAAAAAAGCCAAGAGAATAAATCTCTTGACTTTTTAAATTAGATATACTAAATTAAATTTTAGTATAATCCGTAATGCTCTCCATCTTTCATTTTATATAATACTCTAAAGTTATCATCCATATCGTAGAATACTTTGAAAGCTCCACCATCTGCTTTTAGCTCATTTAGTGCTTCTTCAATCTCTACTGGTTTATAAGAAGCTAATTTCATAGGTACAATCTCATTATCAAGTTTATCTAACTCTTTAGCTACAGTATCCTCTTGCTCCATAATATCAAGCTCTGTAAGCTTAGTTGCATCATGTGCTTTTATTTTATCTGCATGTCTTCTTAAAATTTTACATACTCTATCTGTAGCAATATCAATTGCACTATGTAAGTCTTTGTCTTTTTGTTTTACTACTACTGTATCAATATTTGCAACATTTAATACATATTCAAATGTGATAACATTTTTACCATGTTTTTGCTCTTGTGAAATTATAGCGTTAACTGAAATAATATCTAAATTGTATTTTTTAAAAGTATCAATTGTACTCTCTATGTGCCCTTTTAAATCGTCTGTTAATGTAACGTGTCTTCCAACTATACTTGTATTCATAATATACTCCTTAAATTAATATAGAATAATTCTAGCATAGATTTTATTAAATAGCATCATTATTTTAATATAAATTTTAAAATCTATGATTTAGAATAAACCACCATTATTTTATTATCTATAATATTTTAATAAGCTTGTTTTAATATATATTTAAGTAGTATTGCACACTAAATTTTTTGAACAAGGAACATACAGCTATGGCAAATCATAAATCAGCTGCAAAAAGAGCAAAACAAACAATCGTAAAAACTGAGAGAAACAGATTCTTTAAAGCAAGAATCAAAAATGTTGTAAAATCAGTTTTAGTAGCAATAGATGCAAAAGACAAAGATGCAGCAACAACTGCAATGAAGAATGCAAACAAATATTTACACCACTGTGTAAGTAAAAACATTCTTAAAAAAGCAACTGCAGCTAGAAAAGTTGGTAGATTACAAGTTAAAGTTAACGCTTTATAGTAACTATTTTACTTAAATTTTTAACTATCTATATAATATATAGATAGTTTACTTTTCAACATTACAACACCCGCTTTTATAAGCAAATTCAAATTCACCATTAGGTACTTTTATGCTACAAAATAAACTACAACTTTTTATCGATAGATATGAAGAGATAAACCAACTATTAGTTTCTCAAGAGATCTTAACAGATATCAAAAAGATGACAGAACTTTCTAAAGAGCAATCAAGTATTAAAAAAATTGTTGATGCGGCTAGAGAATATATTCAAATCATTGAAGATATTGAAGATAATAAAATGCTTTTAGGGGATGAAGAGTTAGCTGATCTTGCAAAAGAGGAGCTAAAAGAACTTGAAACTAGAAAACCTGAACTTGAAGAAGAGATTAAAATACTTCTACTTCCAAAAGATCCAAATGATGATAAAAATATCTATATCGAACTACGAGCGGGAGCTGGTGGAGATGAAGCTGGTTTATTTGTAGCAGATATGTTTAGAACATATATTAAATATGCTGAAAATCAAGGTTGGAAAACTGAGATTATGAGTAGTAGTGAATCAGAAGCTGGTGGATATAAAGAGATGATTCTACTAGTAAAAGGTGAATCTGTTTATAGTAAACTAAAATTTGAAGCAGGTGTACATAGAGTACAAAGGGTTCCTGCAACAGAAACACAAGGTAGGGTTCATACTTCTGCTATTACAGTTGCAGTTATTCCTGAAGTTGATGATGTTGAGATTGAAATTAGAGCAGAAGATTTAAAGATGGATACTATGAGATCTAGTGGATGTGGTGGACAATCCGTTAATACAACAGATAGTGCTGTAAGAATTACACATATTCCAACTGGAATTGTCGTAACAAATCAAGATCAAAAATCTCAACATAAAAATAGAGAAAAAGCTATGAAAGTTCTAAAAGCTAGACTTTATGACTTACAAGAGCAAGAAAGAATGCAAAAAGAGGGTGCAGATAGAAAAGCACAAGTAGGTTCTGGAGATAGAAGTGCTAGAATTAGAACTTATAACTACCCACAAGGTAGAATCTCTGACCATAGAATCAACTTAACATTATACCGTTTAGATGTGATTATGAATGATGGATTATTAAATGAAATTATAGATCCACTTATTGCAGATCATCAGTCTAAGCTTATGGAAGCTTCTGGAGTTTAATCCAACCTCTTTATATTTGTGAATTTTCTAATTCACATATATAACATCACTTAAAACTTATTCAAATCTTCAATGTAACCAAACGGTAATCATTATATTTTATACTTCCATCATATAACAAAAAGGAAGTCAAAATGACAATGAAAAAAATTGCATTATCAATATTAGCAGTATCTGCACTAACTATTTCTCTAAATGCTAGAGATCAAATTAAAATTGTAGGTTCATCTACGGTATATCCATTTTCTTCAGCAGTGGCAGAAGAGTTAGGTGCTACAACTAAATACCCAACTCCAGTTGTTGAATCAACAGGTTCAGGTGGTGGTATGAAACTTTTTTGTGCTGGAAATGGAATGAACACTCCTGATATTACAAATGCTTCACGAAGAATGAAAGCTAAAGAGTTTAAAATGTGTGAAAAAAATGGTGTAACAGATATAACTGAAGCTGTTATTGGTTTTGATGGTATCGCTTTTGCTCAAGCAAAGTCAAATAAGCCATTTAATGTAACAAAAAAACAATTACTTTTAGCAGTTGCAGCAGAAGTTCCTTCAAAAGATGGAAAATCATTAGTTAAAAACCCTTACACAAAATGGAATCAAATTGACAACTCTTTACCTTCTAGAGAGATTGTAATTTATGGTCCTCCTAAATCATCTGGTACTAGAGATGCATTTGAAGATATGATTTTAAAAGGTCAAACAAAGAAGATGGCTGTATATACAGACCTTTATAAGGCTGATAAAGTTAAAAATAAAGCATATAAAAAATACAAAAAAATCAGAACTGATGGTGTATATGTGCCTAGTGGTGAAAATGACAACTTAATAGTTACTAAGCTTAATAAAAATAAAGCTGCATTTGGTATCTTTGGTTATTCTTTTCTTCTAGAAAATGATGATAAAGTACAAGGTTCAAAAATCAATGGAGTTGTTCCTACACCTAAAACTATTTCAAGTGGTAAATATCCAATATCAAGAAGTTTATTCTTCTATACAAAAAACTCACATGCCTCTAAAGTACCTGCAATGGCAAAATATGTAGATATGTTTATGAGTGAAGATATGATAGGAAAAGAGGGAATTCTTGGAGAGATTGGTTTAATAGCTTTACCAGATACTAGAAGAACAGCATTAAGAAATTCTGTAGAAAAAAGAACAAAAATAACTTTAGAAGAGCTATCTAAAAAACACTAAATACATCTTATCTAATAATTTTTAAAAGCAAGAAGGGTACACGCCTTTTCTTGCTTTTTTTATTTATATCGTGTTAAACAATTATTAGTAAGATTTAATTTATATATTAAATTATATTCCTGGTTTGGTGTAACCAAATTGAAATAAATTTCATTTATAATCTCCTTAATTAAAACATGAGGATAAATTTTGTTAGATGATAAATGGAATAAAATAATAACTAAACTAGATTTTGCATTTCAACCTATTGTTAATGTAAAAAGTGGGAAACTTTATGCGGTAGAAGCACTCTTACGAAACGTACAAGAAGCTGGTGGCTTTCACTCTATTTTTAATCTTTTTGATGATGCTTTCCATGATGGAATATTATATCAACTAGATTTAGAACTACGACAAATAGCTTTTAAAAAATTTTCTCAAATTGATATAGAAAATATCCAATTATTCTATAACCTTGATAATAGACTTCTTTATATGCCAGACTTTAGTCATGGTAATACCTCAAAAATATTAGAACAACTAAATCTAGATAAAAAATCAATATGTTTTGAATTAAGTGAGAGAGGTACGATGCAAGATCCTAGTGCTCTTACTACTATGGTAAATAGATACAAGCAAGAGGGATTTGATATTGCTATTGATGATTTTGGCACAGGTATTGCTGGCTTTCAACTATTGTACTATGCTGAATCAAACTTTATAAAGCTTGATCGATTTTTTATACAAAATATCCAATCAGATTCAAAAAAAAGACTTTTTTGTAGTTCTATTATTAATATGGCTCATATTATGGGGATAAAAGTTATAGCAGAGGGTATTGAAACTTCACAAGAATATTATACTTGTAAAGATATTGGTGCCGATTTATTACAAGGTTATTATATACAAAAACCAAAATTAGATATTGGTAAAATAAAACCAGTATATGAAGAGATAAAAGATCTATTTAAAAAGGATAAAAGAAATTTTAGTTCAAATCTAGTTGATAAAACCAAAATAGAGTATGTAAAACCATTATATATAGATACAAGTTTGAATAATCTTTTCCTATATTTTAAAGAAAATACCACAAACTCTTTTGTACCAATAGTTAATCAACTAGATCAATTATGTGGTGTGATATACGAAAAAGATATAAAACAGATATCATACTCTCAATTTGGAATAGCATTAGTAAAAAATGATAAATCAAATGAGAAGATAAAAAGATATATAAAAGATAGTGTATCAGCTGAGATTACATGGGGAGTAGATAAAGTTTTGGAAGTTTACAATATGTATTCTGGAGGTGCAAATGGTATTTTTATAACAAAAAACAACCAATATTATGGATTTATTAACCTTAATAATCTTTTATCTTTATCATATAATAGAAATCTTGAGATTGCAAAAGATCAAAATCCTCTTACAAAGTTAGCAGGAAATAAAAAAATTGAAGAGTTTTTAGTGAACAGTTTTAAAACTAAAAACAATAATACTTACCATATAGTATATTTTGATTTTAATGATTTTAAACCTTTTAATGACCAATATGGTTTTAGACAAGGAGATCGTGCAATTTTAATGTTTACTGATATTTTAAAAAAAGAGATATCAAGTGATAATTTTATTGCACATATAGGTGGAGATGATTTTTTTGTTGGATTTAAGCAAAAAGATTGTCTTTATGTATATAATCTTATATGTAAGATACAACAATCTTTTAAAAATCAGGCAAAAGAATTATATTCAAAAGAGGATAAAAAGAAAAAATTTATTGAAACAAAAGATAGATTTGAAGTTTCACGAAAATTCAAATTACTGGAAGTTTCAAGTGTTATTGTTGAAATATCAGATAAAACAAATAAAGAAAATTTTGACCTAGTATTAGGTGCTATTAAAAAAGATTCTAAAAAATCTGACAAACCACTATGTGTAACAATCATTTAGTAACCAAACTGTAACCATAATATATTATTATTTCAAAAGAAAAATGTATCAAATAAAAGGAGTTAACATGTTAACAAATTTAAAAAAAAGAATCAAAAAGTTACTTAATATAAAAACAAAAAAAGACAAATATCAGGAAGAAATTATTAAGCTTTCAAATAGAGTCGAAAGTTTAAAAAAAAACAAAGATGAAGAATCAATAATTAAAGAAAAAATAATAAAAAAATACATAAAAAAATTAAAGAAAAAAATGGATAAATAAGAATATAATTAGAATATACAACAAAAGGAAGTGTATCTATGACTCAAATATCATTATTAAATTTACTTTGGATATTTATACCTATTTTTGCAGTTTATTTTATATATTACAAATGGAATGATGATAAATCAACAATTCCTTATGCTTTAAGTCGAATGTTTTTACAACTTATTCTTGTTGGATATTTACTTACATATATTTTTCACACAAAAGAGTTTCTATATATTACTGTTATATTAACTATTATGCTTATAGTAGCTAGTTTTATTGCTATGAGACCAGTGGCTAAAAAAGATAAAAATTTATACTTTATAAGTTTTATATCTATTTTTACTGGTGGAATTATCACACTTAGTTTTGTAGTAGGTGCAGTTTTAGACTTAGATATTTGGTATGAGCCTAGATATATTATACCACTTGCAGGGATGATTTTTGCAAATGCGATGAATAGCGTATCAGTTGGAGCTGAGAGATTTGAATCAGAATACAAAAGCAATAAAGATTATATAATATCTAGGAACAAAGCATATAAAGCATCTCTAATACCAAATATAAACTCCCTTTTTGCGGTTGGAGTAGTATCCATCCCTGGTATGATGACAGGACAAATACTTGCTGGAATATCCCCTCTTATTGCTGTAAAATATCAAATTATGGTTATGTGTATGATAATATCAAGTAGTGGTCTATCAACTGCTGTCTATTTAAAAATAATTCAAAGAAGATATTAATTCTCGTATATTTAAACACTTTTAAAGTCATAATTATATTACTTAAAATGTAATCAAACTGTTACCACAATAGATTATTATTTTAAAAATATAAAAGAAAAAGGGAAAATACTATATGAAAAAATATGTAATTATGATTGAATATTCTAACGGTAATGACAAAGGTTGTGATGGATTTAGACCAGATACAAAACCTATACTTAATTCATTTAAAAATGTTGCGAACATAGAGGGTGAAGTTGTTTTTTACAATCCAAAAAGAAAAGACGAACTTTTTGAATATATTAAAAATAAAGCTACAATTGTAATAAGTCGTATAAATCCGGGGAACCTTAAAGAGGTAGATGAATATTTTGTTTTTTTAAAATCATTAAGTGATGTAGGTATCAATATAAACACACATCCTGATGTTATGATAAATCTTGATTTTAAAGATAT
>CBFDEF010000019.1:0-29266 GCA_965603755.1 uncultured Arcobacteraceae bacterium | reverse complement strand
AGTTTATGATGTAATTGCAATTTTAGGTGTAGAAGAGACAGTTAATAGAATCAATACAGCAATTGAGAAGAACTTTGATAAAGAAGCTGATGCTTAGAAAGACAACGTCGTTTGTCTTACTCTATTCATTTTTAATAATGGTTCTAAGTGGAGCGATGCTTTTTGTCGCTCCATTTGGAAGATTATCAATGATGATACAATGGTAGATGTTTGGATTAGGCAAAATGGACTACCAAGCACTTCATCTTATATTTATGCTAGTTTTCGTAATAGCAGGTATCTTACACATATATGTAAACTATAAATCTATAGTACAATACTGGAAAAATAAATCAAAAAAGATTATTATCTTTACAAAAGAATTTATAATTGCAACAGCTTTAATAAGTGGTTTATTTTATTTAACGGTTTCAAAAAATACTATTACAGAAAAGTTTGTAAAGATGAATAAAAGTTTTAATACTTATTGGATAAATGATTTTAAAACAAAAAGAATGGAACAAGTAATACAAGATAGAATAGGTAATAATAACGGTTAAATATTTATTATTATTTTTAAATTTTATTTTTCTTAGGTGTTTTCATAGATGACCATGAAACAGTAGCTATTTTACCTGAACCTTTTGATATATTTCTTTTCTCAAGCATTTTTGCTTCAAAGTTAAAATATTTGGATATTTTAATCTTAGTTCTTGTTCATTAATTTGATAATTAATAGTATTCCAACTTATCCATTCTCCATCATCCCAAATTCCATCATACATCTTTGCTTCTTCCTCTTTTACACATAATATTTAATTTTCTCAGATTTTATTAAGTTCATTTTCTAAGTTAGATTATTTTTTGTTTTCTACCTATAAAGAGGTAAAATATAGAACCTAATAATGATAAAAAGAATACAACTAACAGCCAAACTATTTTACCATTTCCTTCAAAATCACTTTTAAGTATATCAATTAATGACCATAACCAAAAAACTATTACCCCAAGATATATCAATCCCACTAATACTACTTCCATATCGACTCCTTATATTTTATTATTTATATATTTTATAGAATATAGTCTTAAATTCTTCGATATTATGAGATAAATCAATTTTAATAAAGAGAGTATTATTTGTTAATTATTTTTCATAGTAAAATACTAATAAAACCTATTCAAAACAAACTAATACAAAACTAGATATAATCCAAAAAATAAAATTATAAATAGGATCAAAGATGATTAAAATTTGGCACAATAATAGATGTAGTAAATCAAGAGAAGCTAAAGCTATTTTAGAAGAATCAGAACAAGAGTTTAAAGTATTTGAATATCTTAAAAATGAGTTTACTAAAGATGAATTAAAAGCTATTATGGCTCAACTGGCTATCTCTGATATTAGAGATATGTTACGACATAAAGAGAGTGAATATAAAGAGCTTGATATTGCAAATGAGTCTAAAACTCAAGATGAGATTTTAGATTTAGTTCTTACAAATCCAAAGCTAGTAGAAAGACCAATTATAATAAAAGAAAATAAGGCAGTGATAGCTAGACCTATGGAAAATCTTACAAATTTACTTAAAGATTAAAAATGGCAAATAAAAAATATTTCTTAAAGAAAATATCAAACTATGCAGTTGTTGGTGGACTAGGTGCATCTTTATTAGTTGCATTTAGTGGTTGTGAAGATAAGAATGCAAATGGTCAAAATGCAAATGACGATACTATTACTAATGCTTCACAAAAACAAGGTGCATTTGTAATAGTTGAACAAACTCCTGCTGGCGGGTATCAAATAGTTGATGAGTATCCAAGTACTAGAACTACTATCGTTTTAAGAGAAGGACAAAATGAGAGAATCTTATCTAAAGAGGAGATTGATGCTTTAGTAGCTCAAGAATCAGTAAAAATAGATAATGGTACATCTAATCTTACAAACCCTAATCAAGATTCGATAAGCACTGGTCATGGTGGAATGAGTTTGGGAGAAACATTACTAGCTTCTGCTGCAGGAGCAATGATTGGGGCTTACATTGGAAATAAACTATTTAATAATAGCAACTACCAATCTAAAAGACGTACAAGTTATAAGTCACCATCAACATATTCTAAAAGTGTAAATAGTTTTAATAAAGCAAAAACTGCTTCAAGTACTAAATCAACAAGTAGTAAAAAAAGTGGATTTTTTGGAGGAACAAAACGTTCAAGTTCAAGAAGTATATTCGGAGGGTAGAGTTAATCTACCCACTGTCTAAGTTATATTATTTCTCTTCTTTATTATTATAAATAAAAAATCCAACCATACCACCAATTAGCACTAAAGTTAAAAATCCTACCATCACTATATCAAGAGTTCCCATGTTGTTCCTTTTCTTTTAGTTGACCGCAAGCGGCACTTATATCTATACCTTTTGATTCTCTTATTGTACACATAAGTTTTTTACTTAAAAGATATTCCTGAAATTTAACCATTGCATTTTTTGATGGTCTTTCATATGATGTGCCTTCAAAAGGATTAAAAAAGATAAGATTTACTTTTGCATCAATTCCATTTAAAAGCTTTACTAGTTTATCTGCAGATTTTATATCATCATTTTTATCTTTTATCACAAGATATTCAAACATAACTTTTTTTCTAGTATCTATTGGAAACTTTTTTACTGCATCTATTATTGATTGTATATTGTATGCTTTGTTCATTGGAATTAGTTCACTTCTTAATCCATCATCAACTGCATGTAAAGATATAGCAAGTTGAACCCCTAAGTCTAGTTCACCAAGTTTTTCTATTTTAGAGCTTATTCCACTTGTGGATATAGTTTGTCTTCTTGTAGCAATTGCAAGTCCATCAGGTTGGGCAATAATTTTAATTGCTTGAATAAGTTCTTCAAAGTTATCAAGTGGTTCACCCATTCCCATATAGACAATATTTACTGCTTTATTTTCTGCAATATTATTATCTTTTTTTAAATAGCTTATTTGAGTTACAATCTCACCTGCAGTTAAATCTCTTACAAATCCACCCTTTGCAGTTAAACAAAATGAACAACCAACTTTACAACCAACTTGGCTAGATACACAAAATGTGTATTGTTCACTTTTTGTAATTTTTCCATCTTCGTCTTTTTGTTTATCTTTCATAAGTAGAAGAACAGCTTCTGCTGTTTTACCATCTTTATATTCAAATAGATATTTTTTTGTACCATCTGAACTTTCTTCAACACTAATAACTTTACATATATCTATAGGATAATTCTTTAATAAATCTTCTTTTAGATCTTTTGGTATGTTTTTCATATCTTCATATGAAGTAACATACTTTTTATATATCCAGTTATATATCTGTTTTGCTCTAAAACTAGGCTTTACTTTATCTTGCAACTCTTTAAGTGTATAGTCATATATAGATCTCATACTCAGTCCTTTACTTTACTTGATGTTCCACATGGAACATTTATTTGTTTTCCTTTGGCTATTCATAAATGAATATAGCCTCCGGTTTCTTGCCTATAGATACCAAACTATTGGTATCTATTTACGGCTATCACGTGGAACAATAATATTTTTTGTCTCTAAATGGTTTACTAATTTATCCATAGCTTCATTATGATTTGATATAAAGTCTTGATGTGCATTTTTGTTTGTATAGTTAGTAACTATAAAAATACCTTTAACATCAATTTCAAACTCTTGTGCAATTTTAACAACAGAATAAAATTCCATGTTCTCAATCCCTATTCCATAATTATTAAACTCTTTTGTAATTTCTTCATTTGTAGAGATATAATTTGATGAGTTTACAGTAGTATCACTTTTAAATTTTATATCTTCACATTTAAGAAGATTATCAATTGGAGTATATGAATCATCTCTAAAAAAAGACAACTCAATATTTGATGCATTTGAACTTTCAACTATATCAAATATATTATATTTTCCATAACTCCCAGCACTACCAATAAATAAAATATAATCAGGTTTATCAAATAAACATAATCGTGTTAAGTTCATTGCAGACTCAATTAATCCAACTCCAATTGGTGTTGCAAATGGAAATGTTTCATTTTTTCCAGCACTTACGATCATTATAAATTTCCTGAAATTACAAAAATTGGATAATTTCCATAATCTTTTTTTATTGTTTGAATTATATTAAACTTTATATTTTTAAAGCCATGTTCATTAAATACTTTATATAAAGTGTCTTCATCAAAACCTAAATGCTCAACATCATCATTTCCCATAGAATGGAACTTTCCATCTTCTGTAACTAGATCAGATATATAAAGATATCCATCTTTTGTTAAAGAATTCTTTAGTACTTTTACAAAATTTGATATATCTTTTATATGATGCATAGTCATATTTGTTGCTATTAAATCAAATTGATTTGCTAATAAATCTTCCTCATTTATATTGTGCTGTTTTGCTTTTAAATGGGCAAAATTCAACTGTTTTGCTTTTTGATTATATCTATCTACCATACCAATTGAGTAGTCAAGACCAATAATAGATTTAACATCAGAAGCAAATCCAAATGATATAAGACCACTTCCACACCCATAATCTAAAAGATTAATTTTTGATATATCTTTATCTATCTCTTTTTTTATATAATCAACAAAGTTCATTGCACTTTCAACTCGTTCTGGTTTACTATCCCACTCTTGAGCTAATGTATCAAAACGATTGCAATGTGTTTCTTCAGTAAATCTATGTTGCATATTATAATCTAACCGGGATATTATTAGATGCTAAATATCTTTTTAAATCCATAATATCTATCTCTCTAAAATGAAATATGGAAGCCGCAAGTGCAGCTTCTGCACCACATTCAAATGCTTCTTTAATATGCTCCATTGTTCCTGCTCCCCCAGAAGCAATTACAGGAATATCCACAAGTTTACTAATTTGTCCAGTTATATTTGTTTCAAATCCAGCTTTAGTCCCATCTGCATCCATAGATGTTAGCAATATCTCCCCTGCTCCTCTATCATAAACCTCTTTAGCCCATTGTAAAGCATCAAGTCCTGTATCTTCTCTACCACCTTTTACAAAAACATGATAGCTTCCGTCTGCAACTCGTTTTACATCAATCGCAACAACTATACATTGTGAACCAAATCGTTTAGCAGCTTCATTAATAAAATCAGGTCTTATTACTGCACTACTATTTATACTAACTTTGTCACAACCTACATTTAATAACTTATAAATATCATCTAGTTTACGAATACCACCACCAACTGTAAGTGGTATAAATACCTCTTGTGCAACTTTTTTTACTACATCAACTATAGTATCTCTACCTTCATGAGATGCACCAATATCTAAAAATGTAATCTCATCTGCACCCTCTTGATTATATCTTTTTGCAACTTCTACAGGATCGCCCGCATCTCTTAGTCCAACAAAATTAACACCTTTTACTACTCTTCCATTATCAACATCTAGACATGGAATAATTCTTTTTGCGAAATAGCTCATTACATTTCCTAACTTTATTTATATTATTTTGCCATTATATCGAATCAACAATAAACTTATAGTTATCAAAATTTATTAATTAATTGTAGTAGATGTTCCATGTAGAACAATAACTTATAATAGTATAAGCTAAAATTCGCTACACTCTTCGAACTATGAATAATATAAAAGCAAAAAAGAGATTTGGACAAAATTTCTTAAAAGACGACAACGTACTAATAGAGATCATCCAATCGATGCCCAAGAACGACAATCATATCGTGGAAATTGGGCCTGGCTTAGGTGATTTGACAAAGAAACTTGTCAAGTGCAAAGATGTAACAGCCTACGAGGTAGATAGAGATTTATACTCTATTTTGCAAGAAGAGTTTCAAAAAGAGCTAGAATCAGGTAATTTAAATATCATTTTAGGTGATGTTTTAGATAAATGGAGTTCTGAGCTACCGTTATATAAAAGTAAATATGATTTAATTGCAAACTTACCATATTATATAGCGACAAATATTATTTTAAATGCATATGAAGACGAGAATTGTGAGCATATTATCGTTATGGTTCAAAAAGAAGTTGCAGATAAATTTACAGCATCTTGTAGAGATAAAGAATACTCTGCATTAGGTGTTATTACGCAATTAGTTTCAATAGAGGCAAAGACTATTATAGTTGTTCCTCCTGAAAGTTTTAATCCTCCACCAAAGGTGGATTCTGCTGTTATCTATATTAAAAAAGATATGGGTAAATCAGTAAGTATTGGATTTAAAAAGTTTTTAAGAGGTTGTTTTGTACAACCTAGAAAGAAATTAATTAAAAATTTATCAGCATTTTATAATAAGAACATATTAATTGATGTATTTAAAGAATTAGAGATAAAAGAAACAGCAAGACCTCATGAAGTTGATGCCTCTTTGTATAGCCATATTTATACAAAGGTAACAAATAATGGAAGAGAACAAAACAGTACAACCTGCTAATCCACAAGAAAAAGTAGAAGAAATAGTACAAACAAAAACAGAAGAAAATACAAATAATAATGTTGCAAATTCTAACGCAAAGAATAATGCTAATCAAAACAATGAAACTCCACAAGAAAGAGGAGCAAAAGGTAAAACAGTACCTCAAAAAAGAAAACCACCAGTAAGTGGTAATGGTTGGACTAATGACTTAAAAAAAGCATTTGAAACAAATGAAAGAATTCAAAAAGAGAGATTAAACCCTCATAATAAATTAAATCTAAAATCAGAAGCTAATATAAAAATCACACCATTAGGTGGTTTAGGTGAAATTGGTGGAAATATGATGGTTATAGAAACTGACAAATCAGCTATTATTGTTGATGTTGGTATGAGTTTCCCTGATGATTCTATGCATGGAGTTGATATACTTATCCCTGATTTTACATATGTAAGACAAATAAGAAGTAAGATTACTGCTATTGTTATTACTCACTCACATGAAGATCATATTGGTGCTATGCCATATATCTTTAAAGAGTTACAAGTTCCAATTTATGGTACACCATTACCTTTAGAATCTATAGGTTCTAAATTTGATGAGCATAAAATGAAACAACATAGAAGTTATTTTAGAGCTGTTCAAAAAAGAAAGCCTATTAAAATTGGTGATTTTGATGTTGAGTGGATGCATATGACTCACTCTATTATTGACAGTTCATCTTTAGCTATTACAACTGAAGCTGGTACAATTATCCATACGGGAGATTTTAAAATAGATCATACACCTGTTGATGGGTATCCAGCAGATCTACATAGACTTGCTTATTATGGTGAAAAAGGTGTACTAGCACTTTTAAGTGATAGTACAAACTCTCATTCTCCAGGTTTTATTAAAACTGAAAAAGCTGTTGCACCTACATTTGAAAGAATTTTTGCAGCAGCTAAAGGTAGAATCATAATGTCTACATTTTCTTCGAACCTACATAGAGTTGCACAAGCAATTGAGTGTGGATTAAAACATAATAGAAAAGTATGTGTTATTGGTAGAAGTATGGAGAAAAATCTTGATATTGCTATGACACTTGGTTACTTAAAATATCCAAAAGATAAGTTTATTGATGCACATGAGGTAAATAAATATCTTGATAAAGAGGTTCTTATTATTACAACTGGTTCTCAAGGAGAGCCTATGAGTGCATTATTTAGAATGTCTATTGGTGAGCATAGACATGTTAAGATAAAACCTGAAGATCAAATAGTATTATCTGCAAAAGCAATTCCTGGAAATGAGGGAAGTGTATCTGAAATAATTAATCAACTTCAAAAAGCAGGTGCTGATGTTGCTTATCAAAACTATGCAGATATTCATGTTTCAGGACATGCTGCACAAGAAGAGCAAAAGCTTATGCTAAGACTTACTAAGCCTAAGTTCTTTATCCCTGTTCACGGTGAGTATAACCATGTTAGAAGACATATTCAAACTGGTATTGAGTGTGGAGTTTTAGAGAGAAATACATATATCCTAAGTGATGGTGAGCAAATAGAGATTGCACCTAAATACCTTAAAAAAGTAAAAACTGTAAAAACAGGTAAAACATATATTGATAATATGAGAAACAGAAAAATTGCAGACGATGTTGTAATCGACAGACAAACAATGGCAAACGAAGGTGTTGTTATGATTGTTGCTAATATTTCAGAAGATGAGAGAAAAATTGTAGGACCTACAAGAGTAAGTTCTTTTGGTATGGTAGATAATAAGTTTGAGAAAGTATTTGCAAAAGAGATGGAAGATTTACTTGCTCATTTCTTAGATCATATTAAGCCAGGTATTTTACAAAATACAAGAGCTGTTGAAGAGGAACTAAGAAAAGTTGTTAGAAAACATTGTGTTAGAAAATACAGAAAATACCCAATGATTGTACCAACAATTTTTGTACAATAATTATAAAAGATAAAGGAGCAGTGTATGGATTTTAAGCAAATTGCAAAAGAGGTTTTACTTATTGAGGCAAAAGAGCTTGAGATTGCTGCTTCTAATATATCTGATGAGATGGAAAAAGCTGTTCATCTTATTGCTAATACTAAAGGTAAATTAATTGTTACAGGTGTTGGTAAATCAGGATTAGTAGGGGGTAAATTAGCTGCTACTTTTGCTAGTACTGGTACTAGTTCATTCTTTTTGCATCCAACAGAAGCTATGCATGGTGACTTGGGGATGATAAGTGCTGGTGATATTGTTTTAGCTATTAGTTATAGTGGTGAAAGTGAAGAGCTAAAAGTTTTACTTCCACATCTTAAAAGATTTGATATACCACTTATCGCAATGGCAAAAGATAGAGACTCTACACTTGGAAGTTTTTCAGATATATTTCTTAATATAAATATAACAAAAGAGGCTTGTCCTTTGGATATAGCACCAACTTCATCTACTACACTAACTATGGCTTTAGGTGATGCGTTGGCTGTTTGTCTTATGAAATATAAAAACTTCCAAAAAGAGGATTTTGCATCTTTTCATCCTGGTGGAAGTTTGGGAAAACAACTTTTTGTTAAAGTTGATGATCTTCTTCAAAAAGAAAATCTACCTATTGTTCCATGTGGAACACAGCTAAAAGATGCGATCGTTACAATGAGTGAGGGTCGATTAGGGAATGCTATAATAGTTGAAAATAACAAGGTTATTGGGCTATTAAGTGATGGTGATTTAAGACGTGCTATGTTAAATGAAAACTTTTCATTAAATTGTAAAGTTGAAGATATAGCAACATTAAATCCAAAAATTATAAAAAATAAAAATATTCTAGCTTCTGATGCACTAAAAATAGTTGAGGATTTTAAAATCCAACTATTATTGGTGGTTGATGATAATGATTTGCTTGTGGGCGTATTACATATCCATAAGCTTGTAGAAGCAGGGATAAAGTAGGAAATAAAATGTCAAGAGAAATACAATCAGAAGAAAATAAAGTTAGACTAAATAAGTTTATATCACATAATAGTAGATTTAGTAGAAGAGAGGCAGATGAGCTTATAAAAGCTGGTAAAGTTTCTATAGATGGAAAAGTTATAGGTGATTTATCAACACAGGTAGGATATAAAACTATAGTAAAAGTAAATGGTAGAACTGTTAAAGTAGATTATAGTAGACCATCTACGGTTATTGTATATAATAAACTAAAAGGTGAAATTGTATCTAAGAATGATCCTCAAGGTAGAACAGTTATATATGATACAATTGGTAAGAAATATAATCACTTTATACCAGTTGGAAGATTGGATTATGCAAGTGAGGGCTTACTTTTACTTACAGATGATCCATCAATTGCAACCGCTTTGATGACTTCTGATTTAGAAAGAGTATATAAAATAAAAATAGAAGGTCCTGTAACACCTGCTATGATAAGTGGTATGGATAACGGTATCACACTTGATGATGCAACAGCAGGTGCATGGGATAAGACAAAAATAACAGATATGGAATTTAAAAGATTCTTAGGCTACCAAATACAAACTAATACACCTAAATATTCAAAACTAAAAGTTGCAATTAGTGAGGGTAAAAATAGAGAGTTAAGAAGATTTTTTGCACATTTTGGGGCTAAAGTTGTTGACCTTAAAAGGGTAAGTTTTGGTGGTATTAACTTAAATAATCTACCATCAGGTAAAGTTAGATTCTTAGAGAGAAATGAATATGACAACTTACGAAAATTTATGAAAGACCAAACAAAAATAAATAGAAAAAAAGATAAAGAAGACGATCTATTTTACGATGAGTACTAACCTAGCAAATCTACTTAGACCTAAAACTCTTGAAGAGTTTATAGGTCAATCCCACATTATATCACCAAACAAAGCTTTATATAAACTAATAATAAAAAAAGAGATTCCTCATATGTTTTTCTATGGAAAACCAGGAACTGGAAAAACTACATTATCAAAGATAATTGCTAAAAATAGTGGTTATGATTTTTATAGTTTTAATGCAACATCACTTAAAATAGATGATTTAAGACAAGTATTTAAAAGATACGATGGTGCACTTTTAAAGCCATTAATATTTATAGACGAAGTACATAGATTATCAAAAACACAACAAGAAGTTTTACTACCTATTATGGAAAATTACGATGCAATTATAATTGGAGCTTCAACAGAAAATCCATTTTTTAGTTTGACTGCAGGGATTCGATCAAGAAGTTTTGTATACGAATTTAAATCCTTAACACGTGATGAACTTGATATATTAGCAACAAAAGCAATCAAATACCTTGATATAAAGATAGATAAAGATGCTTTAGATTATTTAATAGTTAGTAGCGGTGGTGACGGTAGAGCCTTGTTAAATCTAATTGGTTTTGCAAGTAAAGTTGACAATTATATAAATAAAGAGCTATTAAAAGAGTTAAGAGAAAATAGTATGGGTGATGGGGTAAGTTCATCGCAAAGCCACTATGATATAACTAGTGCAATGATAAAGTCAATAAGAGGAAGTGATATAGATGCTGCACTTTATTATTTAGGTAGGCTTATTGATGGTGGTGAGAGTGTTGAGTATATTACAAGAAGATTGGTAATACTTGCATCAGAAGATATAGGAAATGCAAATCCAAATGCTCTAAATTTAGCTACAAGTACAATGCTTGCTACATCCAAAATAGGCTATCCAGAGTCAAAAATAATACTTAGCCAATGTGTAATATATTTAGCATCATGCCCTAAGTCAAATAGCTCATATAATGCAATAAATCAAGCTTTAAATTATATCAGTAATAGCGAAGTTCTAGATATACCAAAACATCTACAAGATAGTCATATAGGCTATAAATACCCACATGACTTTGGAGGATATGTAGAACAGGATTATTTATATAAAAATGTAGAGTTTTATTCTACAAAAAACATAGCTTATGAAAAAACTTTAAACGAATGGGTTACAAAGATTAAATCAATTTAAACTTATCAGGAGAGTAATTTTGAAAAAAGTAAAACTAAAAGATTTAAAAGTTACAAATAGTTATTTAGATTTTAATGGTAGATTTTATGATTATTCAAAAATATCACCATTAAATCATCCTATACTTGCAAGTAAAAATAAACTTTTATTTGATGAACTTAATATTGATTATGATACAACAACAAATGACGATATAATAGATATTTTAAATGGTAATGAACTTTTAAATGGCTCTTTACCATATGCTATGGTTTATGCAGGTCATCAGTTTGGTCACTATGTACCACAATTAGGTGATGGAAGAGCAATAAATATTGGTAGTTATAAACAATATCATTTTGCTTTGAAAGGTAGTGGTTTAACTAAATATTCAAGGCATGGTGATGGAAAAGCAGTTTTAAGATCATCTATTCGTGAATATCTTATGAGTGAACACCTTTTTGCTCTTGGTATTGAAACAACAAGAGCATTAGCAATTATTAGTTCAAACCATAGAGTTTATAGAGATATGAATCATGAAAAAGGCTCAATAGTTTTAAGAGTCTCTACCTCATGGGTTAGGTTTGGTACTTTTGAGTATTATTATAAAAATGGTACTTACGAAGATATTCAACAATTAGCAGATTATGTTTGTGAACAAAATTATCCAGAGCTTACAAATCTTCATAAAGATATAAAATATGAAAAATTATTTTTTTCAATTATGGAAAGAACTGCAAAGATGATTGCCTATTGGCAATCTTATGGTTTTATGCATGGTGTCATGAATACTGATAATATGTCAGTAGCAGGTGTAACCATAGATTATGGACCTTATGCTTTTATGGATAACTTTGCATTTGATACCGTATGTAATCATACAGATAAAAATGGTAGATACTCATATGCCAATCAGCCATTTATTGCAAAATGGAATTTATCTAGTTTAGCAGTTGCTATATCACCTATAGTAAAAACTAAATCAAAGTTAAATGAATATGTAGAGATGTTTGAATCTCTTGAACGAAAAGAGTACTACAGTTTGATGAATAAAAGATTAGGTCTAAAGGAAGATTTAAGTAGTGATAAAAATAGAGCTTTAATAGATGATATGCTTATATCAATAGAAAATGCAATAGTAGATTACAACCTATTTTTTAAAATATTAGGAAAATTTGATAAACAATCTATATTAGATATTTGTACATATAGAGATTATATCTCATTATGGGTGGATAGATATTTTAAAGTTATTGATAATCAAAATATATCAAAAGAGAATATAAAAATAAAAATGGATAAAATAAATCCAAAATATATATTAAAAAACTATATTATCCAAGAAGCTATTAACGATGCAAATGAAGATAACTTTGAACTTTTAAATGAGATTTTGATTATTGGGCAAAACCCATTTAAGGAGCATATTGATTTTGAAAGATATTCAAAAGCAACACCAGAACAATTTTCAAATATAAAACTTAGCTGTTCTTCATAATTTAATAAATTTGTATTAAATTATGATATAACAGTTATTGCAATTTATATTTATCGTTTATTTATTAGTTATCTTATCAGGTGAAGTAAACATTGCTAACCATCTTAATAGAAATAGAAATACTAATACCCCACTAAATATTAATATATGAAAGTTAACACTACTAGTAATTAATGCATTTACACTATTTAAATCTTCATTATTTATTTTTACAACATTAACAATGAATTCTCGAAGAGTAAGTATAATAAAAGCATCTATTAAGATTCTAATCTTAATTCTTTTCTCCCTTAAAAAACTCATAACTGCACGAACAATCTCAAGCATAATTATAAAATATAATAAAGAAATAATTATTTCAATCATTTTATCTGTAGATATAGCAACTATAAAAAGAATTGATGCCAAAATTAGTTCAATGTAAAATTTACTGTAAAAAAATTCTCTTAATCTTTTCATTTAAAACTCCTTTATTTAATATTTGCAATGTTAGCATAAACTTACTTTTTAGTTAGATAATATTATCTTTTAGTTATAAAAATTATAGAAGTATTGATTTATAAAAATATGATATAATATGTCATTAAATTTATAGGTCAAATATGATACTTAGAAAAGGGAATGGATGCAAAAACATTTAATTACAACTGCTGACTTTACAAAAAAAGAGATAAAAAGTTTATTTGAAGACGCAAGATTATTTAAGGATTTACAATCAAACAATTTACTTGATGGTAAATTAATAGTAACTCTATTTTTTGAAAACTCAACAAGAACAAGAAGTAGCTTTGAAATAGCAGCAAAAAGATTAGGTGCAGATGTAGTTAATCTTGAAGTTCAAACAAGTTCTACAAAAAAAGGTGAAACGGTTGAGGATACTGTAGCAAACTTAAATGCAATGAAACCAGATGCTATTATTATACGACATAGTGATTGTGGGTTACCACAAAGTTTAACATCACATGTAAATTGTCCAATATTAAATGCAGGAGATGGAAAAAATGCACACCCTACACAAGCTTTACTTGATCTATTTACAATTGTAGAGTATTTTCCAAATGGTATTAAAGATAAAAACATTGCAATAGTAGGTGATATCTCAAATTCAAGAGTTGCATCATCAAATTTAGAGTTATTACCTAGATTTGGATTAACTCCTATTTTAGTTGCTCCAAAAGTATTTAAAACAAAAACAAAATTCAACTCTATAACAAACTTAAAAAAAGTTATAAATGATGTAGATATTATTATGAGTTTAAGAGTTCAACATGAAAGACATGAAGATAATTTACTTCCTGAAGAGTTAGAACGAAGTAAAAAAGAGTATGCAAAAAAATATTGTATAACAAAAAAACTTTTAGGTAAAAAAGATATTTTACTAATGCATCCTGGACCTGTTAATAGAAATATTGATATTAGTGATGAGATGCTTGAAGATAAAAGATGTAAAGTATTAGAACAAGTTGCAAATGGTGTTGCTATTAGAATGGCTTGTTTAAAAAGATTGATACTAGATAATTAATTGAATTTAAAAGAAAAACTTAACTATTATGGCTCTAAAAAAGAGCCATTTTTTTTTGTTATAGATTTTGATATGAAAAATCATGAGGTTATTCCTCTTAATGAATTGCCTAAAGATATTGTTTATGAGATTGACAATATCCCAAAAAAACAGCATAAAAAGACTCAACTACAAATAAAACCAATAAAGTTTGAGCAATACAAACATAAGTTTGATAATGTAAAAAATCAGATTATAAAAGGTAATACATACCTATTAAACCTAACAACACAAACTACAGTACAAACTAAAATACATCTAAAAGAGGTATATAATATCGCAGAGGCTAAGTTTAAACTTTATTACAGAGATAAGTTTGTTTGTTTTTCACCAGAACGATTTATAGAGATAAATAAAAATAAAATATTCACATACCCCATGAAAGGGACTATTGATGCTTCTTTAGATGGAGCAAAAGAAAAAATTTTAAAAAATGAAAAAGAGTTAGCAGAACATACTATGGTGGTAGATTTACTTAGAAATGATTTATCAATAGTCTCTTCAAATGTAAAAGTTGAAAAGTTTAGATATATAGATAAAATAAATGCAGGAAAAAAAGAGTTACTGCAAGTGAGTTCAAAAATATCTGGAGATCTAAATTGTAGTTGGCAAAATCAAATTGGAGATATACTAACTTCACTTCTTCCAGCAGGAAGTATAACAGGAACACCAAAAAAGAAAACAGTAGAGATTATAAAAGATATAGAAAATTATGATAGAGATTTCTTTACAGGTATATTTGGAGTATTTGATGGAGAAAGTTTAGATAGTGGTGTGATGATAAGATTTATTCAAAAAAATGAAGATGGAGAATTAATTTATAAAAGTGGCGGTGGTATCACTTGTGATAGTGATTTAAAAAGTGAATATGATGAGATGATTGACAAGGTGTATATTCCATGAAAAACGAACAATTCTTTGAAACGATAAGATGTGAAGATGAAGAGATATTTAATTTGGAGTATCACCAAAAAAGAATATCAAGAACTATAGGAAAAAATATAAATTTAAGTGAGTATAT
Organism: uncultured Arcobacteraceae bacterium; assembly: GCA_965603755.1. GTDB lineage: Bacteria > Campylobacterota > Campylobacteria > Campylobacterales > Arcobacteraceae > JAIOSF01. The sequence continues at coordinate 13,822 of CBFDEF010000019.1, read as the reverse complement.
ATATCCACCAAGTAATAAACTTTTAAAGTGTAAAGTTATTTATGATAAAGATGAACTACTTGATGTAATCTATACTGCTTATAAACCAAGAGTTACAAAGAGTTTTAAAATAGTTGTTGATAATAATATAAAGTATTTATATAAAGCTGCAAATAGAGAAGATATAGATAATCTTTATAAACAAAAAGAGAACTGTGACGAGGTTATTATTATAAAAGATGGTTTAGTTACAGATACGAGTATAGCAAATATTGCTATATATAAAGATGGTGTATGGTTGACCCCAAAAACACCATTACTTTTAGGTACTACAAGAGATAGATTAATATCAAATAATTATATAAAAGAGGCAGATATAACATTAGATGAGCTACTTAGGTCTAAAAAAATAGCTCTTATGAATGCAATGATTGATTTTAAAGTTATAGAAGAGTTTTCATTTAAAGAATAAATACTATTTTAGATATAATTCATAAAATATAAACAAGGTAGAATATGAAGCATTTAAGGGGATATGGTAAACGCTATTTTAGTTTAGCAATTATAGCACTCTACTCAACCTTGCATAAATTATCTACAATTGATGTAAACTACCAATATCATCTTAAAGCTTTCGAATACCAAGTACAAAACAAATCCCCTCCCTATTTAAATTTTAATTACTAATAAACAATATATAAAAATTAAAATTAAATAGGAAGTCAAATGAACAATAAAATTAAACTAAGTTTGATAGCTACACTATTGCTATCAATAAATACATTAAATGCATCAGAAGATTTAGGAACTATTACAGTTTCAAGTGCAACAAAATCAGAACAATCAATAAAAGATGTAACCTCAAATATTGAAGTGATAACTTCAGCTGAATTAGATGAGAAAAACTATACAACAGTAACTCAGGCACTAAATAGTATTAGTGGAATAAGTTTCACAAGTAATGGTGGGCTTGGTAAATTAACATCCGTAAGAATAAGAGGATTAGATAGTAAAAGGGTATTAGTATTAATTGATGGAATTAGATACAACGATATTACAGGTTTAAGTGGTGCGCCATTTGAGCATCTAATGGTAACTGATATAAAGCAAATAGAAGTAGTAAAAGGTGCTCAGTCTGGAGTATGGGGATCTGATGCAACTGCTGGTGTTATAAATATAATTACAAAAAAACCAGAAAATGGATTAACTGGTACTATAAATACAGAGGTTGGAAGCTTTAATACAAGAAAATATGGTGCTACTGCAGCATATAAAGAGCAAAAATATTACTTTAAAGTAAGTTCACAAAAGATTAAGACAGATGGATTTACTGCATATGCAAAAAAAAGTATTGATATTGATACATATGAAGATGATGGATATAAAAACACTACTACATCGTTAAAATTTGGATATAAAATAGATCCTACAAATAAGTTAGATATATTACATACTTCAATAGATGCTACAAGCCAATATGATAGTTCTTCAGCTGATGCAGATAAAACATCAATAACAAAAGATAAGTTTAGCAGTATAAATTATCAAAATAAAACTAATAAAATTACAACAGATATATTTGCTAAAGAATCTACTTTTAATAGAGATTATCCTCAAGGGTGGACAAAAGAATTTGATGGTGAAGTGAATGAGTATGGATTAAAATCTAAAATTGATTATAATGAAAAAGATTTTTTAATCTGGGGAATAGATAGTAAAATATCAGAACATAAAAATAGTATTAATGAGAAGTTTAATAATAAAGCAATTTATTTTACTAATAATAATACTTTTAAAGGTGTAATAGGTGGAAAAACAATTTTTACACAGTCTCTTAGAAAAGACAACTACGATAAGTTTAATAATAAGCTTACTGGAAAGCTAGGAATCCAACACTATCATAAAAATATAAAAGATTTTACAACAAGTTTAAATTATGGTACAGCATATAATGTACCAACACTATATAACTTATATAATCAAGCAACATGGACTCAAATCAATCCAGAAGATACTAAATCGTTTGATGTATCTGCACAGTATAAAGATATAAAAATAACATATTTTAGTAATAAAATAGACGATATGATAAGCTATAAAGATTGGACAACAGGATATGAAAATATATCTGGGACAACAACAATAAAAGGGTATGAAGTTTCATATAAAGTTGCATTGAATGATGAGTTACTTATTGCTGCAAACTATACCAAACTAGATAGTTCAGATAAAGATGGATATGAGTTAGAAAGAAGAGCCAAAGAGATTTTAAAAATGAATATTGATTATTATGGTGTAGAAAATCTACATCTAAATTTAAATGGTGAATATATTGGAGATAGAATTGAATATACTTATGGAACACATACAGTTGATGCAACAACTGGAAACTATACAGTATGGAATCTAGTAACAAATTATGACATAAGTAAAGATGTAAAAGTTTATGCAAAAGTTGATAATCTTACAAATAAGTATTATCAAACAGTAAATGGATATGCTACAAGTCCTAGAGCTTATTATGCAGGGATGAAAGTGACATTTTAATGAGATATTTACTTCTATTACTATTTTCTATAAACCTATTTAGTTATGATAGAATTATAGCACTAAGCCCATCTATAAATGAGATTATTTATGCTTTGGATGATGGTGATAAAATAGTTGGAAATACAACATTTTGTAGATACCCAAAAGAGGCACAAACAAAACCTAAAGTTGGTGGATATTTTTCACCAAGTTTAGAGAAAATAATAAGTTTAAAACCAGATATTGTAATTATGCAAAATAGTAGTATTAAGTTAGCTAAAAAATTAGAAAAGCTTGGAATTAAAACAAAAGTTGTAAAGATAAAAAGTTTACAAGATATTAAAAATACTATAAAAGATATTGGTATAATTTTAAATAAAAATAAACAGGCATCAGATATATTAGATGATTTAGAAATCAAGTTAATGCAGACTAAAAATATAGTAAAGAATAAAAAGATTTTAATGGTGATTGGTCATAATATAAGTTTAGAAAAAAGAATATTTGTAGCTGGTCAAAATCTCTATTTTAATGATATTATAAATAATAGCGAAAATATAAATGCTTTTCAGTCAACAAGAGTTGGACAACCAATACTAAATATGGAAAACATTATTTCTACAAATCCAGATATAGTGATACTCCTTGCACCATTTACAAAAGATAAAGGGCTTACGAAAGAGGATCTAATTAAGCCGTGGTTATCTTTACCAATTAATGCAAAGAAAACAAAAAGTATCTATGTAGTTGATAAACATTATGCAGGAATTGCTAGCCATAGATTGCGACTATTTTTAGATGATTTTAAACATATTTTAGATGATTACAAAAAAGAGAATTAGATGCTTAAAATAGATGGTTACTCAAACTTCATCTTAAGTGATATATCATTTAATCTTGAAAATGGTAAAAGCCTTATTATTTTAGGTTCAAATGGAACAGGTAAAACAACTCTTGCAAAAGCAATATCAGGAATAATTCAAAATGATAGTATATCAATAGATGATCTAAATCCATCGTACATACATGGAGATATCAAAACAAAATTAATCAACTATATACCATCAAAACTTAAGATTTATGATGAGTACCTAAGTGTTTTTGAGTATTTAGAGTTAAGTGATTTATACTCAAATTTTACAATTGATGAGGTGTTAGAACTCCTTGATATAACATATTTATCTAGACAAAGCTGTAAATATTTAAGTAGTGGAGAATCCCAGCTATTACTAATAGCAAGTGCGATTCTACATAATGCAAAATATACAATTTTAGATGAACCAACTGCAAACCTAGATCCTCAAAAAGTAAAAATGGTTTACAATATATTAGAAAATAATAATTTTCTAAACAATAAGATTCTTATTACTCATAATCTTGATTTAGCATATAAGCTTGGATATGAAATTTTATATATAAAAGATGGCAGAGTTGTTTTCAATGATACATCAAAGAAATTCTTTTCAGATGAAAACCTGGAAGAATTTTTTCAAGATAGTGTTAAAAAAATAGAAAACACTATAGTGGTGAATATATGAGATATTTTTATATACTTTTATCATTTATTATCATTGTAACAGCCCCTTTTATTGGTCAGATTGATATATCTTTTATAAATCTATTAAACAGTTCTAAAATGGACTATCAAGTTTTTTGGGATATTAGAGTGCCTAGAGTTATTTTGGCTTTTTTTGTGGGTGCAATATTAGCATTAAGTGGACTTGTATTTCAAACTATATTTAGAAACCCTATGAGTACACCATTTACTCTAGGTGTTGCTTCTGGGGCAACTTTATTTACTGCAATTGGTATAGTTTTAGGTTTTTTATCATTTATCTCACTATTCGCTTTTATAGGTGCAATGGTTACTATTGTTTTACTATTTATAATATCATCAAAACTTGAAAGCGTAGAGACTTCATCACTTCTTTTAGTAGGTATTGCTTTATCATTTTTTTATAGTGCTTGTTTAATGGTTCTATTTTTTATTAGTGATTTACAAGAGAGCTATGAGATAGTAAGATTTACAATGGGTAGTTTGGATATTGTTGGATTTAACGATATTTATATTATAGCAACAGCCGCTATTTTTCTTCTATTTTTAATTCTAAAATTTAGATATGAACTAAAACTTCTTCTTACTTCGCATCAGTTTGCTAAGCTAAAAGGTATTGATGTAAAAAAGGTAAACTATACTTTACTTCTAGGTGTCTCTGTTGCAGTTGGTGTTGCTGTTAGTATTACTGGACCTATTGGATTTGTAGGATTGATTGTACCTCATATTTTAAAAATATTTTTAAAAAGAAGTGCAGATAAGTTAATAGTACCAATATTTTTCTTTGGTGGTGTTTTTTTAGTGTTTTGTGATATGCTTGCCAGAAATCTAGGAACTGTATCAGATATACCTATTGGTGTGGTTACCTCATTTTTAGGAGCACCATTTTTTATATATTTAATTATAACTAGAAAGAAAAGATAATAAGATATAAAATCTTATATCTTTAGCTTTCTATTACAGGTATTAATATTTGATTATATTTATTTGAATCAAATGAGAGTAAATCACTATCAGTATTAAAAAACTTTATAGCTCTCTTTTTAAACATCTCCTGCTTTAATGGCAATATTTGTAAGATATTTTGCTCTTTATTTAATCTTCTTATTGGGTTTGTTTTCTCTTTTACTACAGTAATATTTTGTGTAAATATTTTTGCTAAATTATTTAAATGAGATATTAGCCCCTCTCTTTGTATGTCACCAATGGGATCTAAATCAAACACTTTTGGTGTGATTTTTAATTGATTAGTTATATCAAAAAGCATTGGCGAGATCTGTTCATAAAGTTTATTATCATTTAAAAGCATTAACGAGCTTTTTAAAGATGATATATTTTCAATACCAACTTTAAATATAGGCAACTTCAGTGAAACAATATTTTTTATAGCTTCTTTATAGTTTAGTAAACTATTTGTTAATACTATTAACCCAATATCAAATTTAACTTTATCCACTTTTAAAATATTTTGAATACCAAGATTATGGTAATCCATATCAATGATCAAATTAGAAATATTGGTTAATGCATATTTAATTTTATTTAAAAGCTCAACAGTAGTTGGTCTTGTAATTTTAATTATTAGTAATTTGTTTTTTAATCTTTGATGAAGTATTTTAATATCTTCTATTGCCCCTAATATCTCATCTTCATTTTGAATATACATATCAAGATACATATAGATATTTTGCCCAAATGGCATTGGAAATTGTGTTTGTGACTTTGAGATGGCACTATATACTTGAATTAAAACATCAGGCTTTCCAATAATTATTATTACATCATTTGGTTTTAAAACTAAAGAAGGTTTAATTGTAATAAGTTCTTGGTTTCTATATAAAGCAACTATTTTCCAATCTTTTTGTCCAATACTTCCAATATATCTGTAAGCATAACTACTTCCAAATGGAATTTTAACTTCCATTATTTCACCTTGTCTTGTCCCAATATTTTGAGCAAAAACAGGTATGTTTGGTAGTTGTTCAACTAAGCCATTTGATAAAATATCATTACCTCTATAGTATTGAATATTATTATCATTTTCAATATCTAAATCCCATTTATCATAAATAGTAAAAGATAGGTTCTTATATTTTATTCGAATATTATTAACGGTAGCTAATGTATCCTCTTTACTATTTAAAACTATTAGAGCATCTTGATATAGCTCTTTATTTAAAAGAAATGAGATCTTAGAATAACTTGTAGAATCAAATTTATAAAATATAAAATTTGAGGGTATGTTATTAGGTAAAATTGCATCATCCGTGTAAACAATATCATATCGATTAAGATTGTTATTTAAACTAACCATTCTTTTAATAAGATTTTTGGCTATTTGCCCATCTAATATTACTAGTACATTCTTCATAAAGTGCATTATATCTAAATTATGGTAAAATGGCTCAATTTAATTTTACATTTTAAGGATATATATGGAAACAGAAGTACGAAAACTTCCTAAGAAAACAATTGTTATTTTAGTTATATTGGGAGTATTGGGGATATTATGGTTTTTTCTTGTTTCTTATGGACAAATTACAAAAGTAACTAAAATATTAGATACATTAGGTTATAAAAATGTAACAGATGTTCGAGTATATGCAAAACATCAATTTTTAAGAGAAGATATAAATGTAAAAGGTTTTAAATACACTATTAGTTTTACAAATAAAGATACCAATGAAAACTGCAAAGGTTTTGTATTAAAAGATTTTAAACGAAATGTAGAAAAAGATATAACTTGTGTAAAAGTAAAGTAGTAGGAAAGTAAATGAGTTTAAGAAAAAGTATAGATTATTCTATTTGGTGTGATTTTATAGAGAGAGATTTTCTTGAGGGTGAATTTCAAGATATTATTAGTGATGAGATAATATATGGAGCTACGAGTAACCCTGCTATTTTTCAACAGTCAATATCTAATTCAGCAGCATATTCTCAACAAATAGAGATGTTGCAAGCAAATGATTCTAAAAAGATATATGAAGAGTTAGCACTAACAGATATAAAAAGAGCTGCAGAGATTTTAAAGCCATTGCATGATGTAGAAGCAAATGATGGTTTTATCTCTATAGAGGTTGATCCTACTCTATGTGATGATATGATGGGAACAATAGAAGAGGGTGCAAGAATTTACAGCCAAATTGGCTTTAGCAATGTGATGATAAAAATACCTGCTACAAGTGCTGGTTATGGTGCGATGGAGCATCTAACATCAATAGGTATAAATGTAAATGCAACATTGATATTTTCACCTTCTCAAGCTATAGAGTCAGCAAAAGCTTTAAACTGCGGAATTAGAAAAAGTGGAAAAGATACGAAAGGTGTAGTTTCTGTATTTGTAAGTAGATTTGATAGACTTTTAGATGAGCAACTTCAGCATAAAAAATTAGAAGTTTCAAGAGTTGGAATAGTAAATGCAACAAAATGTTATCATGAGATAGAAAAGTATAATAATGCAAACATAAGAACATTATTTGCAAGTACTGGTGTAAAAGGTGATGAATTAGAGCAAAGTTACTACATAGATGAGTTAATATTCCCACACACTATTAATACAGCACCTTTATCTACTATAAAATCTTGGATAGAAAATGGTAAAAAAGAGCAAAGTGAAATTTTATCAGAGGATTTATGTGATGAATTTTTTGAAGAACTAAAAAGTAATCAAATTGATATCGATAAAGTATATACTTTATTACTTCAAGATGGATTGAGTGCCTTTAAGGTATCATTTGAAGAATTATTAAAAAAAGTAAAACTATAAAGTAAGGTAAAAGCATGAGTAATATTTGGACACCAAGTAGTTGGAGAGATTTTCCAATAAAACAACAACCAATATATGAAGATATAAAAAAAGTAAAAAAAGTTGAAAAAGAGTTATCATCTTATCCTCCACTTATATTTGCCGAAGAAGCTAGAAATTTAAAATCTCAACTTGCCGAAGTTGCAAATGGCAAAGCTTTTTTACTACAAGGTGGAGATTGTGCCGAAAGTTTTAACGCATTTGATGCAAATAATATAAAATCACTTTTTGCCGTTATGATGCAAATGGCTGTGGTAATGACTTTTAGTGGTGGTAAACCTGTAGTAAAAGTTGGAAGAATTGCTGGTCAATTTGCAAAACCAAGAAGTAGTGACTTTGAAATTATTGATGGTATTGAGTATCCAAGTTATAGAGGTGATATTGTAAATGATATTAAAGCAGATCATAAACTAAGAGCACCAAATCCTAAAAAACTATTAAAAGCATATAACCAAAGTGCAGCAACGCTAAATCTACTTAGAGCATTCTCAAGAGGGGGAATGGCCGATCTAAATAAGGTACATAGCTGGAACCTTAACTATATGAAAGATCATTCACTTGGTGAAAAATATGAAGAGTTAGCTACAAAAATAAGTGAAAGTTTAAAATTTATGGAAGCTTGTGGAATAAACTCTTCAAATACAGCAAATTTAAGACAAACTACACTTTATACTTCACATGAAGCACTTTTACTTAATTATGAAGAAGCACTAACTAGAAAAGATAGTTTAACAGGTGATTACTATGATTGTTCGGCACATATGCTATGGATAGGTGATAGAACAAGAGATTTAAATGAAGCTCATATCGAATACTTTAGAGGTATTAAAAATCCAATTGGTTGTAAAGTTGGACCTTCAATGAAAGAGGATGAACTAATTAAATTAATTGATAAGTTAAATCCCCAAAATGAAGCTGGAAGATTAAATCTAATTGTTAGAATGGGTGCTAATAAGGTATCTGAACTTTATCCAAAACTTTTAGCTAAAGTTGAATCTGAGGGTAAAAAAGTTGTATGGAGTTGTGACCCAATGCACGGAAATGTTGAAAAAGCACCAAATGGATACAAGACCAGAGATTTCGCAAATATTTTAAGTGAAGTAAAGCAATTTTTTCAAATCCATAAAACGCAAGGAAGTGTAGCTGGTGGTATCCACTTAGAGATGACTGGTCAAGATGTTACAGAGTGTACAGGAAGTAAATCATGTGATATTTCTAGCGATGATTTAACAAGTAGATATCATACTCAATGTGATCCAAGACTAAATGCAGATCAATCTTTAGAGTTAGCATTTATGATTGCTGATACTATGAAAGAAGCATAGAAAAAAAATAAAGAAAAATATAAAGGGATGAATGATGATTAAAAAAGAGGGAACAATGTTAACTGTAAGAGAAGATATAAAAGTTTTTGACTGTACTATAAGAGATGGTGGTCTTGTAAATAACTTTCACTTTACTGATGAGTTTGTAAAAGGTGTTTATGACACTTGTGTTGATGCAGGTATTGATTATATGGAGATTGGTAAAAATAACTCACCAACACTTATGAGTGAAGATGATTTTGGTACTTGGAACTTTTGTAAAGAGGAAGATATTAGAAGAATTGTTGGTAACAATGATACAAATCTTAAAATTGCAGTAATGTCTGATATAGGTAGAACTGTAAATGATGAGTTACTTCCTAAAAGTGAATCTGTAGTTGATATGATAAGAATTGCTACATATATTCATCAAATCCCAGCAGCAATAGAATTAGCAAGAGAAGCACATGAGAAAGGTTATGAAACAACTATTAATCTTATGGCTGTAGCTAAATGTTTTGATACAGAACTTGATGAAGCACTAGAGATGTTAAATAAATCTAAAGCAGATGTAATTTATATAGCAGATACTTTTGGTTCATTTTATCCAGAACAGATACAAGAACTAACAAAAAAATATGTAAAAATAGCAAGAGAAAATGGAAAACAAGTTGGTATCCATGCACACAATAATATTCAACTAGCTTTTGCAAATACTATTGAATCTATGATGTATGGTACAAGTTTTCTTGATGTTACTATTTCAGGATTAGGACGAGGTGCTGGTAACTGTGCTATGGAGTTACTAATTGGTTTTCTTAAAAATCCAAAATACAAATTAATGCCTGTATTAAAATTTATTGAAGAGTCTATTGTACCTTTAGAAAAAGAACTAGATTGGGGATACTCAATCCCTTATATGGTTACAGGTCAACTAGTAGAACACCCAAGATCTGCTATGAAAGCAAGAGATGAAAAAGATACAAACTATACAAAGTTTTATAGAACTTTAATGGATGCAGAATAGTTGAATATAAACTATTAAAATAATAAAAACCTTGATAGATATATCAAGGTTTTTTTATATCTAAACAAATAACATAAACTAAAAGGTGATAAATTATGAAACAATACTTAATGACAATTGATGCAGGAACAGGAAGTGTAAGAGCAGTTATATTTGATAAAAAAGGAAATCAAATAAGTATTGGTCAAATAGAGTGGACTCATTTAGAAGAAAAAAATGTTCCAAACAGTATGAGTTTTGATTTTGATAAAAACTGGCTATTAGTAATTAAGTGTATTAAAAAAGCTTTAAAAGATGCAAAGCTAAGAGGTAAAGATATTGCTGGAGTTACTGCTTCTAGTATGAGAGAGGGGATTGTACTTTATGATAAAAAGGGAAATGAACTTTGGGGCGTTGCAAATGTTGATGCAAGAGCATCAAAAGAGGTAGCATATCTAAATAAAAAATATCCAAAAATTGAAAAAGAATTTTATAAAAAAAGTGGACAAACATTTGCGCTAGGTGCACTGCCACGACTTTTATGGGTTAAAAATAATAGACCTGAAATATATAAAGATGTGGCATCAATATCTATGATAAGTGATTGGATAATTGCAAAACTTAGTGATATAATTTGTACAGATCCTAGTAATGGTGGAACTTCAGGGATATACTCTTTAAAAAATAGAGATTGGTTACCTGACATGGCAACTAAAGTTGGACTCAAAGATAATATCTTCCCACCAACATTTCAAACTGGTGAATTTGTAGGTTGTGTTACATTAAAAGCTTCAGAAGATACAGGTTTATCTGTAAAAACTAAAGTGATTATGGGTGGAGGAGATGTTCAGTTAGGTTCAGCAGGACTGGGAGTCGTAAAAGAAAATCAAGTAGCAATTTTAGGTGGAAGTTTTTGGCAGCAAATAGTAAATATACCCTCTTCTACAAAACCACCAAAAGATTTAAGTATTAGGGTAAATCCACATGTAGTAAATCATATGAATCAAGCTGAGGGTATAACATTTTTCTCTGGTTTAGTTGCTAGATGGTTTAGAGATGCATTTTGCCAAGAAGAGATAAAAGAGGCAAAAAAATTAGGTATTGATACATATACACTTTTAGAACAAAAAGCTAGTAAAGTTCCGGTTGGATCATATGATATTTTACCAATATTCAGTGATAGTATGAAGTATGGTAAATGGTATCATGCAAGTCCAAGTTTTCTAAACTTAGGATTAGATGCGAATATTTATACAAAGTACAGTATGTTTAGAAGTTTGCAAGAAAATGCGTGTATAGTTTCAAATATCAACCTTAAAAATATAAAGAAGTTTACAGGTATAGAGTTAGATACAATTGTATTTGCTTCAGGGGCTAGCAAAGGGGAACTATGGTGTCAAATATTAGCTGATGTTACAAACTGTAAGATTAAAGTTCCCAAAGTAAAAGAAGCAACAGCATTAGGTGGAGCAATTGCAGCAGGTGTTGGAGTTGGTTTTTATAAAAGTATAGAAGATGGAGCAAATAAATTAGTAGAATGGGAAAAAGAGTATTTGCCAAATAAAAAGAACCATAAGATATATAAAAAATTAACAAAAAAATGGATAAAAGCATATGAAGTGCAACTAAAGCTTGTAGATGAAAATATAACTACAAGCATGTGGAAAGCTCCAGGATTATAAATCAAGAATCTTATTTAAGGAATAAAATGAATTTAAAAAAATTAAACCCACTTACAAATGACTATTTAGAATCTATTGGTTTTACATGGCATACTGATTTAGATGATACATCATATATAAGTGATGAAGTTGTTGTTATAAATGAAGCCCAAGCGGAAGCTTATTATGAGGCCGCAAATGAATTATATGATATGTATTGTGAAGCAGGAGAGTATGTGATTGAAAATAATCTTTTTCATGATTTGGATATCCCTTTCAATCTAATTGAATTAGTTAAACTATCATGGGAAGATGATGTGCATTGGCATCTTTATGGAAGATTTGATTTAGCTGGTGGAATTGATGGAAAGCCTATAAAATTAATCGAGTTTAATGCAGATACACCAACAGCAGTTTTTGAAACATCTATAATTCAATGGGCAATGTTAAAGTATAATAAACTAGAAGAATCATCACAATTTAACTCTTTATATGAGGCATTAAAAGATAATTTCAAAAGATTTATAACTTTAAATAGTGATATAGAAGATTTTGAGAAACATTATGAAAAATTAAATTGGAAGATTTTATTTAGCTCAATTGCAGGAAATGTTGAAGAGGAACATACTGTTAAGCTTCTTCAGCATATTGCCAGCGAGGTTGGATATAAAACAGAGTTTGCATATATTGAGGATGTTGAGTTTTCTGATGATGGTATTAGTAAAGATGATGAACTATTTGAATTTTGGTTTAAACTTATACCTTGGGAAGATATTGGGATTGATGAGGGTGGATTAGCTGTTATTTTAACAGAAATTTTAAATAATAAAAAAGCTATTATTTTTAACCCTGCTTATACTTTGATGTTTCAATCAAAAGGTATTATGAAAATATTATGGGACTTATATCCAAATCATCCACTACTTTTAGATACATCATTTGAACCATTAGAAAACACAAAACAAGTTGAGAAGATGTGTTTTGGTAGAGAGGGTGCAAATGTTGCTATTGTAAATGAAGATAACTCACTTGATATAAAAACTGATGGAGAGTACGGAAACTTTAAGCCAATATATCAAGAGTATGTAGAGTTCCCACAAGATAGTAATGGTGACCACTATCAAGCTGGTGTATTTTACTCTTTTGAAGCTTGTGGATTAGGGTTTAGAAAGGGTGGAAAGATTTTAGATAATATGTCTAAATTTGTTGGACATATTGTCCAATAAATAGTAAATAAGAATCAGACATCTAAAACATGTTTTTCTAAGGTTGCTGTATAAAATGTACCTTTGAAAACTGTTTTATCTTCTACTGTTGCAATAACTTCAACAGTAGATTTTATACCATTTTGTTCTGTTATTCTTGCTTCTAAAATAACTATATCATTTAGTTTTGTAGGTGCTGTGAATTTTGTTTCACTCTTTGCTAAAACAACAAAAGGATCATTAACTGCAGCCATGCAAGCAAAATCAGCAGCACAAAATATAAATCCCCCATGAATAAGACCATGACTATCTGCTACCATCAAAGGTGTTGTTATTAATTCTACCTTTGCATAGTGATCTTTTAGTTCAACTACTTTTCCATTTAATGAATTATCAAGTTCTAAGTGTGTATTTAAGTTCATTGATTAATCTTTCCTTTTTAAAATTTACCTAAATTTTTAGTTTAGGTAAATCTCTTTTTCTACTTGCCATTGCAATAACAGTAAACACTAAGATTGTTAATACATAAGCCCATGTAGGAACAGGTACAGGATCACCAGTAGCATATGAATGCATCCCTGATAGATAGAAGTTTACTCCAAAGTATGTCATAAGAATTGAAGCAAATACAACAGTTGAAGCTACTGCAAATACAAATGGTGTATTTAACTTAGGTATCATTCTAAGGTGTAAAACTAAAGCATAAAATACGATTGAGATATATGCCCAAGTCTCTTTTGGATCCCAGCCCCAGTATCTACCCCAAGACTCATTTGCC
>CBFDEF010000018.1:0-29673 GCA_965603755.1 uncultured Arcobacteraceae bacterium | reverse complement strand
AAGAGATAGCAGAGCATGAAGCGTTATATAAAGAGTGGAAGAGGGCTGAGTAGTTGTTATTATAACTATACTAAGTCAAGTAAATAAAAAAATTTAATTTTAAGGGGTTTTAGATGGCAACAGAAGAGAGACAATACAACAGTAGTAATACAGATGAGTATATGACATTTATATTAGGTTCTATGAAATATGCAGTAGAATTACCAAGAATCAGAGAGATTTTAACATATCCTGATCTTATAACAACTCTACCAGGAACTAGTCAATGGGTTAAGGGTCTTATTAACTTAAGAGGTGAAGTTGTACCAATTTTAGATATTAGAGTTAAGTTTGGTACAGGTGAAGTTGTTTATGATGAGAATACAGCAGTAATAGCTGTAATTACAGATGATGATAGGATGATAGGTCTTGTTGTTGATAAAGTAGATGATGTACAAAAATTAGACAATACTCAGCTTTATCCAGTTTCTGATATGGGTTCTGCAATACCATCAAAATATTTAAAAGGTTTTGTTAGACTTGAAGATAATGAGATGCTAGTAATTATGGATATAGAGACAGTTGTACATAAAAATGAATTAAAGGACTAAAATGCAAGAAAAGATTGCTAAATTACAATCAGTAAAAATTTTATTTGTTGAAGATGAAACAGATTTAGTAGCTATCATTAGTGATACTCTTAGCAAATTAAAAGCAAATTTTGAAACAGCAGAAAATGGACAAGTTGCACTTGATAAGTTTAAAGAGATTAAAGATTTTGATTTAATAGTAACAGATATAAATATGCCTATTATGAATGGATTGGAACTTATTAAAAATATAAGAGAGATAGATAAAGATATCCCAGTTATTATTATGTCTGCACATACTGAACCTGAGTATATAAAAAGTGCTGAAGAGTTGGGTGTAGATAACTATCTTTTAAAACCATTTGATTTTATAAAATTTATTAATATTATTTCAACACTAGACTTTAAGTAGCTAATTTAAATTTAGTCTACTTTAGGTTTAGAATTCTTTTAGTTAACTCTTGGCTGTTATCTACTGCTATTGTTTGGCAGTGAGTACTAAATCCCCAATTTACTAGTATACTATCCATATTTGCCAAGTTAGCTGCTTTTTGATCTTTTAAACTATCTCCAATAAGTATAGCTTTCTCTTTTGGGATATTTAGATGATCTATAATTTTAATTAACATATCTGGATGAGGCTTTGGATTATCAACACAAGTAGCACCTACAATCATATCAAAGTACTTATCAATATCTAAATGTTTAATCATTTTTGTTGCAAACTCTACTGATGCATTTGTTGCAACAGTAAGTGTAAAATGCTCTGATATTGATTCTAGCATTGGTTTAATACCCTCATATAACAATATATCATTTACACAATTATTATCATAATATTGGGTAAATAGTTCAGTTTGTTCATCTGTAAATTCAGAAGTCCCGTAGAAAAACTCTGCTGCATTTATATCTGGATTATTTAATTGTGAAAGTAATTGGGTTTTATCCATCTCTTCTAAACCAACATTTGTTCTTACAAAATTTATTGTATTTGTTATAACATCACCACTATCTATAAGTGTACCATCCATATCGAATATTATTAATTGTTTTTTTATCATAAATGAATTTTAACAAAAAAGTGATTAATTTAGATTATGTTACAATACGACTAATTATATAAGGAAAGAATATGTCAAATAAACAGATATTAAAAAATACAAATGCCAAACTACTAGATCAATTTAATGCATCAGTTATGTTTGATAAAGAGCTTTATGCACAAGATATAAAAGGTAGTATTGCACATAGTAAAATGTTAGCTTTACAAGATATTATTAGTGTTGAGGATCAAGAGAAAATCGAGTCTGGACTATTACAAGTAAAAGCAGAGATTGAATCTGGTGAATTTGAGTGGAAAATAGAGCATGAAGATGTTCATATGGCAGTTGAAAATAGACTTACTGAGATAATTGGTGATGCAGGTGGAAGACTTCATACTGCAAGAAGTCGAAATGATCAAGTTGCAACTGACTTTACACTTTATGTTCAAGATAAAACAATAGTTATTAAAGAGAAACTTAAAGTTTTAGTACAAACTTTAGTTGATATATCTTCAAAACATACAGAGACTTTAATCCCAGGGATGACTCACTTACAACATGCACAACCAATAAATTTCGGGTATCATCTTTTAGCATATGCAAATATGTTTAAAAGAGATTTTGAAAGATTTGAAAGCTCTTATGATAGAAATAATAACTGTCCTTTAGGTTCAGCAGCCTTAGCAGGGACTCCACATAATATTGATAGATTTAAAACAGCAGAACTATTAGGTTTTGATTCTCCTACAGTTTCAGCACTTGATACAAGTAGTAACCGTGACTTTGCTTTAGAGATTTTATTTAATATCTCAACATCTGTTATGCATATAAGTAGACTTAGTGAAGAGTTGATTTTATGGTCTAGTTATGAGTTTGGATTTGTAAAAATGAGCGATGAGTATGCAACAACAAGTTCAATTATGCCACAAAAGAAAAATCCAGATGTACCAGAACTTTTAAGAGGTAAAACTGGAAGAGTATATGGAAACTTAATTAGTTTACTTACTGTTATGAAAGGTTTACCACTAGCATACAACAAAGATACTCAAGAGGATAAAGAGGGTGTATTTGATAGTGTTAAAACTATTGAAATTTCACTTGATATTATAAACGCTGTTATGGATACGCTTATTATTAATGTTGATACAATGGAAAAAGCTTGTAAAGTTGGACACTTAAGTGCAACTGATTTAGCTGATTATTTAGTTCAAAAAGCAGATATGCCATTTAGAACTGCATACTATATAACTAAAGATGTAGTAGCACTTGCAAATAAACTTGGCAAAGATATGAGTGAATTAACAATAGATGAGATAAGAGATGCTTCTGCGGAATTATCTAATATAGATGAAGAGATAGTAGAATATCTAAATTTAAGAAACTCAATGAATGCAAGAACATCGTTTGGTGGGACAAGTACAGAAAGAACATTAGAGCAAATTGAATACTTTAAAGAGTGGTTAACACAAATATAACATAAATAGTAGGTATATTTCATATAAAATTTGGCACTATAATAAATTGTACACTACTTAATATATGTTAAATATATTTTATATTTTGAATAACTTGGAAATAGCTAACTTGACAAATATATTCTAAATAGATATAATTTTATTAGCACTCTCGATAGTAGAGTGCCAATTTTAATAATTTAAGGATATATAATGAGTAATAAAATATTTGAAAAACTTACAAACCAAATGCAAGAGACGATAGAGTCAGGTTTATCACTTGCTCTTCATAATAAAAACCAAGAGGTAGAGATCATCCATATCATATGGGGACTACTTACAAATACATCTAGTGTGTTAAATCAGCTTTTAAATAAACTAAATATTGATAAAACAGCAATAGAGTTGGAGACAAAAAGTATAGCAAATAAGTTACCATCAGTTTCATCAGTAACTAAAGAAAGTATAGTAATAAGTAGAAATGTAGTCTCTTCACTTGAAAATGCACAAGGACTAATGACCAGTTCAGGAGATACATTCTTAGCAGTTGATACATGGATAATCTCAAATTTATCAAATCAAGCGTTTAAAGATACATTAGGGAAATATGTAGATTTAAATGAGGTGAAAAAAGAGTTAGAATCAATAAGAGGTGGAGCTACAGTAGATAGTGCTTCAGGAGATGAAAACCTTGAAGCTTTAGAAAAATATGGTATTGATTTAAATAAACAGGCAATTGATGGAAAACTTGATCCAGTAATTGGTAGAGATGAACAACTACAAAGAATGATGCAGATTCTTATAAGAAAAACAAAAAACAACCCAATACTTTTAGGAGAACCTGGAACTGGAAAAACTGCAATTGCAGAGGGATTAGCACAAAGAATTGTAAACAAAGATGTACCTACTTCACTTGCAAATAAAAGAGTTATATCTCTTGATATGTCAGCATTAATTGCTGGTGCTAAATATAGAGGAGAGTTTGAGGATAGATTAAAAGCTGTTATCAAAGAGGTTCAAAAAGTTGGAAATATAATTCTTTTTATTGATGAGATTCATACAATAATAGGTGCAGGAGCAAGTGAAGGTAGTATGGATGCTGCAAATATTCTAAAACCAGCACTTGCTCGTGGTGAACTTCATACAATTGGTGCAACTACTCTTAAAGAGTATAGAAAATATTTTGAAAAAGATGCAGCTATGCAAAGAAGATTTCAGCCTGTAAATGTAGATGAACCATCAGTAAATGAAGCCTTGCAAATATTAAGAGGTATTAAAGAGAAGTTAGAAACTTTTCATAATGTTTCTATAAATGATTCTGCTTTAGTAAGTGCTGCAAAACTAAGTCATAGATATATTACGGATAGGTTCTTACCAGATAAAGCGATTGATTTAATAGATGAAGCAGCAGCAGAGTTAAAGATGCAAATAGAATCAGAACCTACAATATTATCAACTACTAAAAGACAAATAGGTACTTTAGAGGTTGAAAAAGAAGCATTAAAGATGGAAAAATCTACTATTGCTACGAAACTTGGAATATCAAAAGTTACAAGCGATAGATTAGATGAGATAGAGCAAGAGTTATCAAATCTAAAAGAGAAACAAAGAAATCTTGAAACACAGTTTGAAAATGAGAAAGAGACTTTTAATGCAGTATCAAATATAAAAATAGAGATAGATAACTTAAAAGGTCAAGCTAATCGGGCAAAAAGAGATAGCAAGTTTGAAGAAGCAGCTAAAATTGAGTATTCTGATATCCCAGAACTTGAAGCCAAAATAAAAGAAAATGAAGAAAAATGGGCAAAGATGCAAGAGTCTGGAACATTGCTTAGAAACTTTGTTGAAGAGGATGCAATAGCAAGTATTGTTTCAAGATGGACAGGAATACCTGTAAATAAAATGCTTACAAGTGAAAAGCAGAGAATTTTAGAGGTTGAAAATGTTCTTAAACAAGATGTAATAGGGCAAGATGAAGCTTTAAAATCAATATCAAGAGCTATTAAAAGAAACAAAGCAGGACTTAGTGATGAGAGCCGACCAATAGGAAGTTTTTTATTTCTTGGACCAACTGGAGTTGGTAAAACAGAATCAGCTAAAACACTAGCTAAGTTTTTGTTTGATAACGAAAAGTCATTAATAAGATTTGATATGTCTGAATATATGGAAAAAACATCAGTATCAAGACTAGTAGGTTCTGCCCCTGGGTATGTTGGATATGAAGAGGGTGGTCAACTAACTGAAGCAGTTAGAAGAAAACCATATAGTGTAATACTTTTTGATGAGATAGAGAAAGCTCATCCAGATGTATTTAATATTTTACTTCAAGTTCTTGATGATGGAAGACTAACTGATAACAAAGGGGTAACGGTAGATTTTAAAAATACTATTATTATCCTTACTTCAAATATAGGAAGTGATAAAATAATAACTATTAGTGATAAAGAGGAGCGCCGAAGCGAAGTTTTAAATACTCTAAAATCACACTTTAGACCAGAGTTTTTAAATAGACTTGATGATATAGTTATCTTTGAGCAATTAGGACTTGAGGCTATTACGAATATTGTAGATATTATGTTTGACTCAATTGCCCTAAAAGTTGCTTCAAGAGATATAACTCTAAGTATGACAAAAAATGCAAAAGCATATATAGCACAAGAGGGATTTGATCCAGTATATGGAGCAAGACCACTAAAAAGAGCATTGTATGAGATAGTTGAGGATAAGTTAGCTGATATGATTCTTGAAGATAAGATACAAGATGGCAGTAGTGTAGAGTTTGATTTTGTTGATGGTGAAGTGATGGTTAATATAAAATAGATGATATTATGTGATATTGGAAATACAACATTTAATTTTAAAACTAATAAAAAAGATTTTAAAATTGGTGTAAAAGATAGTTTAAAAAAGTTATCTTTATTTAAAGGTCAAATATACTTTATAAGTGTAAATGAAAAAGCAACAAAAAGGTTGCTAAAAAAGTATCCTGATTCTATTAATATAAAAGATATTATAAGTTTTGATACCACTTATAAAGGTATGGGGATAGATAGAAAAGTAGTATGTAGTTATTTAAAGGATGCAATAATAGTAGATAGTGGAAGTGCTATAACTGTTGATATTATGAAAAAAGGTAAGCATAAAGGTGGATTTATTCTTCCTGGAATTGGAGCATATAATAAAATTTATCCACAAATATCTAAAAAACTATCATTTCAATTTTCTAATAATATAAATTTAGATAAAATGCCATTAACAACAAATGATGCTATAAATTATGCGATACTTAACTCTATAGTATCAAGTATTTTAAAAGTATACAAAAAGTACAAACTACCTATATATTTTACAGGTGGAGATAGTATAAAAATATTAAAATATTTTATAAATAGTGATATTAAATATGAAAAAGATTTGATATTTAAAAGTATGGCTAAAATTATAAAAGAAAGATATAAGGAAAATAGATGTTAACAATTGCTTTACCAAAAGGTAGAATAGCGACGCAAACACTTGAGAAGTTTGAAAAAGCTTTTGGGGAAAAATTTGTATTTGAAGATAGAAAACTTATTTTAAAAAAAGCTGGATTTACTTTTTTAAATGTAAGAAATCAAGATGTACCAACTTATGTTATGCATGGCGCTGCTGATTTAGGTGTGGTTGGACTGGATGTTCTTGAAGAGAAAGAGTATGATTTAGTTAAACTTTTAGATTTAGAAATTGGTCAATGTAAAGTTGCTATTGGACTTAAAGCTGGTGATTCTATAGACTGGAATCGTTCAGAGATAACAGTTGCTACAAAACATACAACAATAGCAAAGAAATTTTTTGAGAAAAAAGCTATGGCTGTAAATCTTGTAAAACTTTACGGTTCTATTGAGTTAGCTCCATTAGTTGGGCTTTGTGATTGTATAGTTGATATTGTTGAAACTGGTGAAACTATGAAACAAAATGGTTTAGAAGTGGCGGATACTATTATGGAATCATCTGTATTTTTAATAGCAAACAAAAACTCATACTACTCTAAAAAAGAGCAAATTCTAAACTTGCGAGAACAAATTGCAGCCACTTGATCTATACGCATCAATAGAAGAGTATCTTGAATTTGAAGATGAGGTTCAAACTTTATATGATGCAATAGCAAATATTGCTATCTCTAAAAATCCTAAAACACTTATTGATATAGGTTGCGGTCAGGGTGAATTTTGTCGTCTTTTAGCTTCAAATGGTATCAAAACTCTTGGTGTTGATTTAAGTGAAAAACAAATTGAGATTGCAAACTCTAAAAATATAGATGCTAAATGTATTGATATAAAAGATATAAAAGAAAAATATGATTGTGCAACAGCTGTATTTGATGTGGTTAATTATTTACCACAAGATTATATAAAATCATTTTTAACTCATAGTTATAATTTATTAAATGATGGTGGATATTTTATATTTGATATAAATAGTTTGTATGGTTTTGATGAGGTAGCCCCAGGTACTCTTAATATAGATGGAAATGATAAGTTTATATGTATTGATGCAAATTTTAACGATACAACTTTGTTTACAGATATAACAGTATTTTCTAAAAATGGAGATTATTATACTAAAGAATCTGGAACTATAGAGCAATATTACTACACAATACCAGAACTTGAAAATATATTAAAATCTATAGGATTTAAAGTTGAAGATGTAATCGACATTAAACTTCATGAGTTTAGCCAAGCTGATGACAAGTTTATCTTTATTTGTAAAAAGCCACAAAGTATTTAAAATATGAAGAATGCTATAGTTACAGGTTATAGCAGTGGAATAGGTGAGGCTATAGCCCTAGAGTTAGAGAAAAATGATTTTAATATAATCAAACTAAACTCTAGACTTGAAGATGTTACCTCTTTAGAAAAAGAGATTAAAGATATACTAAAAAGTTATGATATTGATATACTTGTAAATTGTGCAGGTGTTGGTATATTTCAACCACATGAAGAGATAAGTATCTCTAAAATAAAAGAGCTAATAGATGTAAATCTAACTGCTCCAATTATCCTATCAAACCTATTATTAAGAAGTTTGAAAAAAACTACTGGAACTATTATCAATATAACTTCAATTGAAGCAACTCAACACTCAAAATTCTCTGCACTTTACACAGCAACAAAATCAGGACTTAGAGACTTTGGTTTATGTTTATTTGAAGAGGTTAGAAAAAGTGGAGTAAGAGTTATATCTATAAATCCAGATATTACAAAAACTAATTTCTTTTATGATTTGCAGTTTGAACCTTCTCAAAAAGAAGATACACACCTTCTCCCCAAAACTGTTGCTAAGAGTGTTATTGATATAATAAATCTAGATGGTGTAGTCACCGATATAACGATACGCCCTCAAAAGTTTGAGATTAAAAGAAAAGGGAAATAGTATGGGAATAAATCAAGAGTTTTTACAAAAATTATCTATTTTATATGTTGAAGATGATGAGCGAATAAGAGAATCATTTACATCAATTTTTTCTAAACTTTTTAAAAATGTAACAGTTGCTATTGATGGTGAAGATGGACTAGAAAAATATAAAGAATTAAGAGAAGAGAAACAGTTTGATATTATTATTAGTGATATAAATATGCCAAATGTAAACGGTATGGAGATGTTAAAAGAGATTAGAAATATTGACCAAGGTATCCCTTTTATTTTTACTACTGCGCATGCTGATTCTGAATATCTTTTAGAAGCAATAAGGTTGGGTGTAACACACTACCTAATAAAACCGATTGATATAAAGCAGATGATGATTCAAGTGCAAGATATTTGTTCTAAAAATGATGCTTTAGACAAATTATATAAAACTCAAAAATCAAATGAAACATATCTTGATATTATAAATAAAGTGGCAATTGTATCAAAAACAGATCTTAATGGAGACATAACATATGTAAATGATATTTTTTGTGATGTTTCAGGATATACGCGAGATGAGTTAATAGGTTCAAATCAAAGAATTGTAAGACATCCCGATGTACCTGCAAAAGTTTTTGAATCATTATGGGAAGATTTAGTAGAAGGAAAATCTTGGCGTGGTAAAATAAAGAATAGAGCAAAAGATGGCACTGCATATTATGTTGATGCAAATATATTTCCTTTATATGAAGAGGGCGAATCTATTTCTGGATGGATGGCAGTTAGATTTCTTATAACTGATGCGGAAGAGGAAAAACAAAAATTTTATAAAAATGTTGTGACAAATATAAAAACATATAAACAAACACAAACAGAACTACAAAATAAAGTAGTAGAACTTGAATCAAAACAACAGGTAAGTGAAAATATTGATTTAATTCAAGAAAGAATGTTAAGTGAAAAAGAAAAAAGTGAAAAAGCTAAACAACAACTTATTGCAACAGAAGATGAACTTTGTGAATTGAAAGAGAAACTTAAAGAGGTAGTATCTACTAGTAATGAAAAAATTAAAAAATTGGCATCAAAAATTACTGAAGATAAAGCAACTCTAGAAAAACAAAATAAAGCAGTAATAGTTTTAACTGAGCAAAATGATAAAAATCTAGCTATTATAAATAATTCAAATATCGAACTTAATAGATTAACAAAAAGAGTTAGAGAATTAGAAGATGTTGTTAAACATGGTATGAAAAAATAGTAAGTTATTTACTTAGTTTTAGAAGTTTGATATAAAAAGAAAGTAGATATTAAATCACTACTTAAAGTTGAGATATAGGCTCTGATATTTTGTGGTGTTTTGGATACTCTACATCTTTCTTTAAATTTTTTATCCATATTTATTTTTATTGATGGTGCGATAAAAATTTGAATCTCATTTATAGATATTGCAATATTATGTGAAACTATAATAGTTTTTTGTTTTATTATCTCATCTCTTGTTGCTTTTGAGATAATAATACCCCTTTTTTTTAAATCTTTATCTATAATTCTTATTGCTAAATTAATATCCCCATTAAATTTATATAAATGAAGCTGTTCAAACTCTTTTACCTCTATACTACTATTTAAAGAGTTTATATCTTTTTGAAGGTATTGGAAACTCTTTGATATACCTGATTCAAATTCACTTAAAAGTTTATCACTAAAGTTATGTCTAAAATAGTTTCTTTTATATTTTTGATCCTGATTTGATTCATCCACAAAATATTTTATATTTTTATCATCTAAATAGTTTTGTAAAGTTTCCTTACTATAGTTTAAAAGTGGCTTTAGAACTTTGTAGTTATTTTTAAAGCTTTTTTCTTCCATTCCTAAAAGTTCAGTAAGTCCAGCACCTTTTGTTAGTTGCATTAAAAACCATTCAAGTTTATCATTAAGTTGGTGGGCTGTTAAAAGTGAGTCATAACTATCTTTAATCATTATTTCATCGAAAAAATTATATCTATAATCTCTTGCACATTTTTCTGAAAATTGTGTATACCTTGGAAACTCTGATATAAAACATTTTTTATTATATTTATGTGCTAACTGTGTTGCATATATAACTTCATCTTTTGATTGTTCTCTTTGATTATAGTTAACTATTGCAATGTCAAAATTTATATTGTTATCAATCATAAGAAAAAATAATGCTGTAGAATCAATTCCAGCACTAAATGCAAGTAGATTATTACTGCTGTTTATATCAAGTTTTATATTATTCATAAGGAGATTATATTAAGAATAAAGTTATATAATACTTTATTAAGAGATAAAACTAATAAATATTACTAATATTTATGCTTAGTATAAGTTGAGATAATATATAATTAGATATAAAATTAAATGAAGGATTCAATATGAGTGAACAAGTACAACAACCAACCTACCGAATCAAAAGATATTGGGCATATGTAGCAGCAACTTTAGTTGCAATAGTTACACCTTTTATACAAATTGGTGGAAATCAAATATTCTTATTGTCATTTGACAAGAAACAATTACATCTAGTGGGTGTAGCTTTTGATATGCAAGAACTTTACATGATGCCGTTTTTACTAATGTTTATGTTTCTTGGTATTTTTGCAGTTACTGCTATAGGTGGTCGTGCATGGTGTGGATGGGCTTGTCCTCAAACAGTATTTAGAGTTATATATAGAGATTTTATTGAGGGTAAACTTCTTGGTATGAGAAGAATTAAAAATAAACAAAAAGATCCAGAGTATACTAAAGGTGGAAATGCTTTTAAAAGAGTTATAGCTATTTTAATATGGACATTTCTTTCACTTTTAGCAGCTGCTGATTTCTTATGGTATTTTGTACCTCCTGCTGATTTCTTTGCATATATGGCAAATCCAATGGATCATACTTATTTACTTGGATTTTTACTTGGTGTTGCTGCATTTTTAGTATATGATGTTGTATTTATGAAAGAGGATTTTTGTGTTTATGTTTGTCCATATTCAAGAGTTCAATCTGTTTTATATGATGATGATACTATCCAAGCTATTTACAGTGAAAAAAGGGGTGGTAAAATTTATGATAAAGATGAAAAAATTGTATTTAAAGCAAAAGATTTACCAAATGAAACTGATGAGTGTACAGCTTGTCAAAGTTGTGTAACTGTTTGTCCTACTCATATTGATATTAGAAAAGGTGCACAGTTAGAGTGTATCAACTGTTTAGAGTGTGTTGATGCATGTACAAGCGTTATGGGTAAATTAGGAAAAGAGAGTTTAGTTCAATGGTCAAGTACAAATGAAGTTATAAATGATAAAAAAACAAAACTAATTAGAAGTAAAACAATTATGTATGCAACAGCTTTATTTATAATTATTGGTATGCTGTTTGTTATGGGTGGTAAAAAAGAGAATATGTTGTTAAATGTAAATAAAACAACACAACTTTATAAAATAAAAGATAATAATGAAGTTGCAAATAACTTTGTACTTTTATTTCAAAATACACAGAGAGAAACTTATACATATAACTTAGAGATTATTGGTGAGTATGCTGATAAAATTAAAATTAAAAAGTTTACAAAGTTTAAACTAAGTCGTGGAAAAATGGCAAAAAAAGTTATCCAACTTTCTACAAAAGAGATTTTGATTACAGATAGTACAAGAGATACACCTATTACATTAACTTTAAAAGCATATGCTGAAGAGAATCCAGAAGAGATAGTTGTTCTTAGAAAAGCTGTATTTATCTATCCAAGAGCTGATAAACTAAACGCTAAAAAGTAGTTTGATTGTAAAATAACTTTTATTAAATAAATTACTTAAAACCCAACTCTAAAATAGAGTTGGGTTTTTTTATGATATAATTCTAAAAAATTAAATACAAAAAAGGGATTACAAATGCCATTATTAGATAGTTTTAGAGTAGACCATACAAAGATGGATGCACCAGCGGTACGAGTTGCAAAGCAAATGACTTCAAAAAAAGGTGATATTATCACTGTTTTTGATCTTAGATTTTATAAGCCAAATATTGCAAAAATGGATGGGAAAGGTATTCACACACTAGAGCATCTTTTTGCTGGATTTATTAGAGAACATTTAAATAGTAAAAATGTAGAGATTATTGATTGTTCACCAATGGGTTGTAGAACTGGATTTTATATGTCAGTACTAGGATCTCCAAAAGAGAAAAGAGTTGCAAAAGCTATGGTTAAATCTATGCACGATGTACTTAAAGTAAAAAGTAAATCAGATATTCCAGAATTGAATGTATATCAGTGTGGTACATATAAAATGCATAGTCTAAAAAATGCAAAAAAAATAGCAAAATATATTATTAAAAATGGTGTTGGTGTGATGGATAATAAAAAATTATTTTTATCTGAAAAGAAGATGAAGAAATTAGGTATTTAACTTAGTATGAATAAAGAGATAGAAGAGTTTTACTCTTTATTTGACCTAACTCCAAGTATTACTGTTTTAGATTTAAATAATAAGAACAGTAATATAACTGCACAGCTTAATGATTTAGTAGCACCTTATGATGGCAAAATAACAACTGTAGTCCCTACAGTTTTAAATGAATTAAGAGGAAAGATTAAAAGGTCAAATTATGACTATGCAGTTGTAGTTGATACTATTTTACATTCAGAAGATAAAAATCTTTTAATGAAGATTATCTCAATGGGAATTAGGGATTCTGGATATATAATAATACTTGAACCCAAAGATAAACCTTTAGCTCAAATATATGAGCTACTTGAAGAGTTTGATTATGGAGCAATTAGTTTAATAGATATATTTGAAGAGTATAATTTAATTATGGGAAAAAAACTCCATATGTGGGGTATGGATTAGATAAGCAATCACTTTGATTAAGTGGTGAAGTGTAGAGTAAATAATATAAATTATATTTAAGGGTTGAAATGAGGTTAAAGTTTATAGTAATAGTTGTTTTTATGATTGTGTATGGGTTGTTCTTTTTTATGAATACACAAATAAAAAATGAAAGAGTTCAATTCGCACTGAATAAACAAATTGAAACTTTAGAAACTCATTATAATTTAACAAAAGATTACTTTTTGTCAGATGCAAGAAGTATGAGTAATAATTTATTAAATAATAAAAAAATTAAAAATATACTTAGAAAAGCACAAAGTGCAACAAAAGCACAAAAAGATGTTTTAAGAAAAGAGTTATATGAAGTATTAAAACACATGTTTGAAAGAATGCAAATAAGAGGTATAACTCAACTACATTTTGTATTAACCAATAATATCTCTTTTTTTAGAATGCATAAACCAAAAAAACATGGAGATGACTTAAGCAATATAAGATATAGTTTTAAATATGCAAATGAATACAAAAGAACATTTGAAGGTTTTGAACAAGGAAAATCATCACATGCTTTTAGATATACATTTCCATATTTTGACAATGATAACAACCACTTAGGCGCAATAGATATATCACTTGCTTCAAATACAATTCAAGAGAAATTATTAAAGTTAAACAAAATACATTCCCATTTTTTAGTTAATAAAAAAATATATGAAAAGAAAGTATGGGAAACTAAACATTTAATGTCAAAATATATACAAAGTATAGAGGATGAAAATTATATGTTTTCATTAACACAGCAACATAGTAAAAAAAGGTTAGAAGATAGTTTAAAAAATATAATAACACCTTTAAAAGATCAAATAAAAAGTAATATTTCATTAAAAAAGGCATTTTCATTATTTGTTCTTTTAAATAATACTTCAAAAGTTATAACATTTTTGCCAATAAAAGATATTAAAGATAAAAAAGTTGTTGCTTATATTGTTTCATATACTGATAATACTAATATTTATAATGTTTGTGAAAACTACAAGTATTCAAATATAATTATTTTTATAGGAATGGTATTTTTATTTTATTTTATATATAAAAATTTGAATTATAGAGATGAGCTTAAAAAAGAGGTTAAAACTAAAACAAAAGATTTACAAAAAGTTAGTAATGATTTAAAAGAGTTAAATGAAAATTTAGAACAAAAAATTATAATAGAAGTTGAAAAAAATAAACATATTCAAGAGCAACTTTTTAAATCAGAAAAATTAGCAAGTATGGGTGAGATGATAGGGAATATTGCTCATCAATGGAGACAACCCTTATCTTTAATATCGACAGCATCAACTGGTATTGTTGTACAAAAAGAGTATGGTATATTAAATGATGACAAACTTGTAGAAACTTGTAATAGCATAAATCGTAATGCCCAATATTTGTCAAAAACAATAGATGATTTTAGAAACTTTATCAAAGGTGAAAGAATTAAAACTATTTTTAATTTAAAAGATAATATCAATAGTTTTTTACATTTAGTTGAAAGCTCAATTAAAAAACATCAAATAAATATTATATTAGACTTACAAGTAGATATAAAAATAGATGGATATGAAAACGAATTAACACAATGTCTAATTAATATTTTTAATAATGCAAAAGATATATTGGAAAAAAATGAGATTGACAAAAAGGCTGATTCTACTTTGTGTAATGAAGATAAATTGTTATTTATTTCTACTCTTGCAAATGATAAAAATGTAATTATAAAAATTAAAGATAATGGTGGAGGGATACCAAAAGATATTATAAATAAAATATTTGAACCATATTTTACAACCAAACATCAATCCCAAGGGACAGGTTTAGGACTACATATGGCTTATAATTTAATAGTAGATGGTATGAATGGAACTATTAAAGTTACAAATCAAACTTATACATATAAAGATAAGGAATATATTGGAGCTGAATTTATTATATCTTTACCTATTTAAATTAGATTAAATAGAAAGATAAAAAGAATAGTTATGTTACAATTCTTTGATGAATAATGGTGAACAAACAATTTATAAAAATAAGAATAAAAGATCAGATGTAGAGTATGTTATTACAAATGATGGTTCAAACACTTTATATAGTAAAGAGTTTGACCAAAACTACCATAGCCAAAAAGAGGGTGCATTAAATGAATCACTTTCTAAGCATATTATCCCTTCATTAACTTATCATAAAGATAAAAAAGAGTTAAATATTTTAGATATATGTTTTGGCTTAGGATATAACACACTTGCTACATTATATTATATTAAGAAGAATAAGTTAGATATAAAAGTAAATATTTTCTCCCCTGAGTTTGATAAAGAGCTTCTTCTATCCTTAAAAGATTTTAATTATCCAGAAGAGTTCAAAGAGTTTGAAAATATTATAAAAACAATATCTCAAGAGCTATATTACAAAGATGAAAATATAACAATTGAAATTTTTAATGGTGATGCAAGAGAGTATTTAAAGAGTTTAGATAATACTACTAAAGAAACCAAAGGTTTTGATATTGTTTATCAAGATGCTTTTAGTAGTGATGTGAATAGATTATTATGGACACAAGAGTATTTTGGACAAATAAAATCTTTATTAAATGATGATGCAATTATAACAACATATTCAATTGCAACACCAATTAGACTTTCAATTTATAATAATAATTTAACAATATATGAGTATAAACCGGAAAGTTCAAATAGAATCACAATAGCATTAAATAAAAAAGATATACATAAAGATATGAAATATAAATATATTGATATGGAATTAAAACAACAAAGAAATAAAACTGCTCGCGCATTAAAAGATAAGGATTAAAAATGTTTAATAAATCAAGTACAAGTACATGTGAAGAACAAGAAGTAAAAGTATTTAGAGTAACGGTAAAAAAAGTAATAGCAAGATTATCAGAAGTTAAAGATTGTCCTGTAGATGATTTCAAAGAGACAATAGAAGAACAATTTGATGGTTATAATTATGAGGGTGAAGAGGAGCTTGTAGGTCTTGAATCTTGGGGTGATATATCTAAAAATGGTAACTATGAATTATCAGTAAAAATTGACCATGAAGATGCATATGAGTTTACTTTATTTGTTAAAGTAAATGACAAAAAAGCTACTATTTATAATGTTCTTTAGTAATTGACTTATGGTCAGTATTATTTTAAATATAACTAAAAATAATACTAGATTAAGCTGTATCTTACACAATATCTATTAAAATTATTACATAAAAATATTAGTATTTTTAATACAATAAAATTTAAGGATAAGATATGGCAAGATTAGTTGTACTAGGTGGTGGTGTTGCTGGACATACTGCTGCTACATTTGCACGAAAATGGCTTGGTAGTGAACATGAAGTTGTAGTTGTAACACCAAATGCGAAATGGAATTGGATACCATCAAATATTTGGGTTGGTGTTGGACAAATGACTAAAGAAGAAGTTACTTTTGATTTAGATCCTGTATATGGAAAAGCTGGTATAACTTTTAAACAAGCAAAAGCTGTATCTATAAATCCTGAAGGTAATGTTGACAGTGATAAAAGTTATGTAACAATTGAGCATACTTCTAAATTACATCAAGGTGAATCTGAAGATTTAGAATTTGATTATCTTATTAATGCAACTGGACCAAAACTTAATTTTGGAGCTACTCCTGGACTTGGTGTTGGTAGTGAACTTGGGTCTCATACTGTTTCTGTTTGTACGGCTGATCATGCTGTTCATGCTTCTCATGAGTTACAAAAATGTATTGATAAGATGAAAAAAGGTGAAAGACAAAAGTTCTTAATAGGTACAGGTCATGGTATGTGTACATGTCAAGGTGCCGCTTTTGAGTATATCTTTAATATCGAACATGAGCTAAATAAAGCAGGCGTTAGAGATATGGCAGATATTAAATGGATATCAAATGAATCGTTTTTAGGTGACTTTGGTATGGGTGGACTTCATATGAAAGTTGGCGGATATGTTGTAAGTTCTAAACTATTTGCTGAGTCATTATTTGCTGAAAGAGATGTAGATTGGTTAATTGGCGCTCATGTTTCTAAAGTTGAATCTGGAAAAATTGATTATGAACTACTTGATGGATCTACTGGTGAAGAGACATTTGATTTCTCTATGCTTATCCCACCATTTGCTGGGGTTGGACTAAAAGCTTATAATAAAGTAGGTGATGATATAACAGCTACTATATTTGCACCAAATGGATTTATGAAAGTTGATGCAAACTATGCTGCTGGTGCTTATGAAAACTGGAAAGCATCTGATTGGCCTAAACATTACCAAAATCCAACATATAAAAACTTATTTGCTGCTGGTATTGCTTTTGCACCACCACATATTATATCTAAGCCTATGAGTTCTCCAAATGGAACACCTATTAACCCTACGCCTCCAAGAACTGGTATGCCATCAGGTATTATGGGTAAAGCAGTTGCAAAAAGTATTTGTGACCTGATCACTAAAGGTGAAGATGCAAAACTACAATCAGCTAGTATGGCTGATATGGGTGCAGCATGTGTAGCTTCAGCTGGTAAGGGTGTATTAAGCGGTACTGCTGCAGCTATGACTGTATATCCTGTTGTGCCTGATTTTGAAAAATATCCAGGAACTGGTAGAGATACTGAGTATACATTTGGGGAGATAGGTTTAGCTGGACATTGGATAAAACATATTTTACATCATTTATTCCTATGGAAAGCGAAGCTTAAGCCAGGTTGGACATTAATTCCAGAATAAGAACAATAATAAAAAATTAATAAAAAGGATGAACAATGAAAAAAGAAGAAGTTAATTTTGGTAAAAGTACAGATTTTAATTTAACAATGATTCCAGGTAAATTTGCAAAGTCTATGAGAACTTGTGTAATTTGGCAATTTATAAGATTTATTGCAATAAATCTTAAAATGTTAGTGGTTGTTAGTAAAAGTCACTAGTATTAGTTAAAAACTAATATATTTAAAGGGATAGCAACCGATTTTGGTTGTTATCCCTTTTTTGAATAATATACTAAATATAGAAGGAGAGATAATAAATGGAAGAAAACAAAAATTATTGGAACCCAATAATTGCAGGTTTTATTTTAGGAACTGCACTTTTTATTAGTTTTATGGTAGCTGGTCAAGGTATGGGCGCTAGCGGTGCATTTGCCCGAAGTACTGCACAGCTTGCTTTTTTATATGATTCTGCAATTGCCTCAAATAGTTATATCGCAGGGTACTTAAAAAATGGAAATGCATTAGCAAACTGGACAGTTGTAGAGGTAGTAGGAATCTTTTTAGGTGGATATATAAGTGCAGCATTTGCTGGGCGTATAAAACAAGGGATAGATAGAGGTGATGGTTACCCTATAGCAAAAAGATTATTTTGGGCATTTCTTGGGGGTGTTATAATTGCAGCTGCTACAAGACTTGGTCGTGGTTGTACAAGTGGACAAGTACTTGATGGTGCTGCAACATTTAGTGTTGGTGCATGGATATTTATGTTGGCTGCTTTTGGCGCAGGATTTTTATTTGCTCCATTGTTTAAAAAACAGTGGAAAGGGGTAAAATAATATGGAAACAATGTATCCTTTATTTACTACTGGTTCAATTACAAGTGGTGAAAACTTACTTTATGGACTATTAATTGGAATAATATTTGGATTTATTCTAGAGCGTGCTGGATTCGGAAGATCAATTAATATAGCTCCAATATTTTATTTTAGAAATTTAAGAGTATCTCAAATGATGGTATCTGCAATCTTAACAGCATCAACATGGATTATAATTGCTGTTTATAATGGTTGGTTAGATTTCAACCAAGTATTTATACCAACTACATACCTTTGGCCATATATGGTTGGTGGAGCATTATTTGGTCTAGGTATGGTTATGTCTGGCTGGTGTCCTGGGACTGCTATTATTGGATTTGCTACTGGTAGATTAGATGCTGTAGTATTTTTAGTTGGTTTAATGGTTGGGATGTATTTTTATTTTGATTATTTTGATTATATTATAGAGTTTGCAAATTCTGGAAATATGGGAAAATATACAATACATGAAGCATTAGGTGGAGATATTTACACTTCATCATATCTATTAACTGTAATCATTGGTGTTGGTTTGATGATATTTATGAGAACAATGAAATCTATTAGAGATAAAAAAGGGGAAGATATATGAAAATAATTTCAGGGGTAATAGGTATAGTTTTACTAATTGCATCAACTTTGATAGTTGTATTATCAACTAGTGAAGAGACTTATATAGAAAAAAAAGATGCAATGGTTATGAAATATGTTGAACACTCAAATCAAGCATTAACTAAAGAAGATATTAATGAAGCAATAAAATATGCTAAGTTAGCAATAGCAGTTGATCCAAAAAATAAAAAAGGTTTCAAAGCTTATGAAGCAGCAATTGAATTAAAATATAAACCATCTGCTTCAGATGAATTAGAACAAGTCGATAGTGAATCTAGTCGATCACAACCTGAAGATGAGGAAGAAGAGGAGGAAGCTCCAGATATGGGTTGTTAACACAACTCATACTTTAAAGTCTTTGCAGAGATATCTTTAATATTTCTGCAAAGGCTTTAAAGTCTGCGGTAAATTACATAGGTTTAGCATAAGCTTTTAATCATAAAAAAAGGATATAAAATGAAATTATTTCAAAAAATTATTGCAACTATAATGTTAGTTGCATTTTCAGTAAGTTTAAGTTCAGCAGCACCTGCTCCAACAAATAAGAAAAAAGTTACACCACAAGGTCAATACTTAACAGCAAAAGAAGCTTATGATGTTATTAAAAAGAATCCAAGTAAGGTTTTATTTATTGATGTTAGAACTCAATATGAGTTAGAGTATGTTGGATTTACAACAATGATTGATAAAAATATTCCAATTGTATTTAAAACAGATAAAAAATGGGATAAAAAGAAAAATAGATTTGCAAGACTTTCAAATAAAAACTTTGTTGCAGATGTAGAAAAAGCTATGAAAGCAAAAGGTTTAACAAAGAAAGATCATATCATTTTTATGTGTAGATCAGGAAGTAGAAGTGTTTACACAACAAAACTTATGGCAAAAGCAGGTTATATGAATGTATCAACTGTTGTTGATGGTTTTGAAGGTGGTAAAGATAAAGTAACTAAGCATAGAACAAAAAATGGTTGGAAAAATGCTGGTAAACCTTGGACTTATAAACTTGATAAAACAAAAATGTATATCAGATAATATTTAACATATCATTTAATAAAAAAGGGCTAGTATAAAAGTATACTAGCCCTTTTTATTTGGGCTTAATTTATATTAATGTTAATAAAACTATTAATAATATTGGTGGAGTTACTATCAACCCAAACTTACTATACTGCCAAAATCCTATTTTCACCCCTTTTTGATTGAGTGTATGTAGCCAAAGAAGTGTCGCTAAACTTCCAAATGGTGTCATTTTTGGTCCTAAGTTACATCCTATAATATTTGCATATATCATTGAAGAGTTTGCTATATCTTTTAGAGCTATATCCATAACCATAATTGTTGGCATATTATTCATAAAGGCACTTAATATTGCACTTGTAAATCCAGTTCCTAAAACTGCTATTAAATTTCCTTGTTCATTTAAGTAGATTAAAAAAGTAGTTAAATACTCTGTAAGTCCTGCATTTTTAAGTCCATATACAACTATATAAAGTCCTAAAGAAAACCATGCAACTTGCCAAGGTGCATTTTTAATAATATGAAAAGGCTCCACTGTTTTAAAAAGTGTTGAGATGATTAAAAATAATACCCCTCCACCTAAAGCAAATACAGATATAGGAATATCATAAGCATCACCGATAAAATATCCTACAAGTAAAAGTGCTAAAAAGAACCAAGAAAAGTAAAATAGAGTTTTATTTTTTAATACATCATCTGGGTTTTTTAATAAATCTATATCTACAGTTTTTGGTATATCTTTTCTTAAAACAAAAAGTAAAACTACAATAGTAACAATAACACTAACTATAAAAGGTAGATACATATTTGTTAAATATTCCACAAAGCCTATATCAAAATAATTTGCCGTTACAATGTTTGTAAGATTTGAAAATACAAAAGGTAGTGATGCACTATCACTTATAAATCCACCTGCAAGTAGGAATGCTAAAATTGTTTTAGCATTCAGTTTAAGAATTCTCATTTTAGCTAATAAAATAGGTGTTAAAATAAGTGCTGCTCCATCATTTGCAAATAGTGCAGACACTAAAGCTCCCAAAAGGATAGAATAGATAAACATTTTTCTACCATCACCTTTAGAGAACTTAGCCATTTTTAAAGCGCACCACTCAAAAAAACCAATTTCATCAAGTACAAGTGAAAGTATAATAATACCTATAAAAGCTAATGTAGCATCCCAAACAATATCCCAAACTATAAAAAGGTCACTATAAGAAACGACTCCTAAGGTAAATGCTACAATTGCACCAATAATAGCAGTTGTTCCTATTTGTAAATCTTTTGGTTGCCAAATAACAAAGATAAGGGTAACCAAAAATATACTACTAGCTAATAGCATCTTTTACCTTTGGTAATAAAATCTCTTCAATCTCTTTATACGTAGCTATAAAAGCCTCAAATTCTTTGCCATCTGGATCTTCAAAACTTACATGTATTTTTTTAACTGCTTTTGGAAACATTGGACAAGTTTCATTGGCATGATCACATACTGTTACAACTAAATCAAACTCTATATCAATTACTTCATCTAAATGTTTAGAATAATAACTATCATCCCATATGTTATTTAGCTCCAACACTTTTTTGGCATTTGGATTTACTTTTCCACTTGGATTAACTCCACAACTATATGCTTTTACACCATTAAGTTTTGCATTGATTAAAGCTTCTCCAATAATACTTCTACAACTATTTCCTGTACACATCACTAATACTTTTTTATTTTTACGACTCGGCATTTAGTGCCTCACTGTATTTAATTTTAATTATTATCATTTTTATAACCTTTATTTAATTTTAATATTTTGAATTGTATCACAAATAGATTAATATATCAAGATGTCTTGATGTATTAATCTATTTTAATGTAGAGGGAAGGAGTGGTATATAGTTCATTTATTATGATGGGAAAGGAAATCTTTTTATTATAAGAAGTTATATAGTTATAACTTCTTATACAACTTTTATCTATTACTACAATTTATTTTTAATACATCATTTAATTTATCAAATACATCTAAAGTGTTATTCTCTATATTTAATGCCTTTTGTGCAAGCTCTTTTTGTGGAATTCTTGTTGCATTATCATTTATATAGTTTTGAATATTTGTGTGTACAAGTTTATGAGATGTTTTTAGATCATTCCATGCTGATGAAGATGTAAAACTTTCACCATTTTGTTCTTGTGTATTTATCCAATTCCCCATTTTACAGTTGTTGTGGTCTACAACTGTAAAAGCACTAAATTCATTTAGTTTTTTAAAGTTATCTGTTTTGAATGCAATATGATATCTTTTATATGAAGCAAATGTATGTGCAAGTTCAGGATTACAAACTATCTTTTTATATTCATCACTAAACTGTGCTTTAGATATAGTAACCTCTATCTCTTGTGATAGTTTTTCAACTTCAGTAGAAACAGAATTTAAATTGTTTGCATTTGATGCATTTTCTTGTGTCATTTTATCAAGTCGTGTAATTGAATCATTTATTTGTACAATTCTATTTTTTTGATCTGTTGATGCAACTGCAACATTATCAATAATATTTTTCGTTTGAACAATCTTTTGGCTAAGTTCATCATAACCATTAATCATATCAGATGAAACCTCTTGACCCTCTATTGCTTTTATACTAGCACTTTGTACTAACTCTTTAATCTCATTTGCAGCTTCTGTACTTCTTGAAGCTAGATTTCTAACCTCTTGTGCAACTACTGCAAAACCTTTTCCAGCTTCACCTGCTGTTGCTGCTTCTACGGCTGCATTAAGTGATAGAATATTTGTTTGAAATGCTATCTGGTCAATAATTCCAATTGCATCTTTAATTTGAGTAACTTTTACATTTATCTCTTCCATAGCACTTGAAGTATTATTTGCAAGAACATTACCTTTTGTGGCAGTTTTTTCTAATTCATCAGAAATAGATGACATGTTCATTATGCTTGATGCATTTGATTGAATTGTAGTTGTTATTTCATCTATTGAAGCAGCTGTTTCTTCTAATGAAGCAGCTTGAGTATTTGATGAGTTTGATAACGATGAAGAAGTATCAAGTAGAACTGATGTGTTTGTATTTAATTTATCAATTACATTACTAAATGTTGCCATAAATATAGATATATCTTCCCCTAGTGCCAATAAAGAGGTACTTAGTGTTCCAATGTCTCCTGCCATACCTTGTCTTTGTTTGTCATTTAATTTAAAGTCATATTTGTATTGACCATATGTTTCAAGGATTAAACCTAAAGTATCAAGTTTTTCTTTTGTTATATTAATCATATTATTTACATTGATTTTTAAAAGATTAACTGAATCACTTCCTGCTTCTGATTTTATAGTGTATGTAAAAAATCCATTTTCAACTCTACTTATAACTTCATCTATCTCTTTTAAAACAATATTATCTTTTGTAGCACTCTCTTGAGTTTTTATAACCTCTTTATTTATAGTATTTATTAAAGTTGCAAATTCGTCCGAACCATCTACATCTTTTATTATAATATTATCTTGTTTTTTTGCAATAAAATCAAAAAAGTTATGTAGATTAGTTTTAAGAAGTTTCATATCATCATCAATTCTCTTATATATCATTAACCCAAGACCAAGTGTAACCAACAGCATAATAGATGCTAAAACAAAGTTTAAGATAAATGTAGTTTTCGCATTATTGTTTAAATAATTAATTGTCTTTTTTAAATCATCCGCAATAAATTTCTCTATTTTTAATAACATAAGAGATTTTATAGAAGTTAGTTCAAAAAACTTTTCACCTTCTCCTTCGAACATATCTAAATCATCATCATTTGCAAGTGATCTTACAAATTCATTATATTCTTCTAAATCTGTCTTTTTTAAAATATTATTATAATATTTTACTGTGTCTTTATTGGCGACTTTAAGGAAAACAGTAAGCTTTAATTTTTCTGATGAAAGTAAAGACTTTAATTTGATTTGTCCATATAAAATTTTTGCACTGTTATCGTTATCATCTGTTATATTATCAACCTCATTTATAGTATTTAGACCATATGAAGCAATTAGTTCGCTATCATCTTTAGTTGATAACATATTATAATATGCAATAATTTTTGTAGTAACACTAGAGTTATCACTATAATGAGATAATTCTAATAATATCTCTAATAATGAATTATTAACTTGAGTATAAAAATTCAAGGCATTTGTAGCTTTTACATTATCTAGGTTATCTTTTCTAATTTGTTTTCTTACATTATTTTTAAAAGTATCTGCTTCTTTCCATACTTTTAAAAATGATTCTTTTATTTTTGGTAAAACATCCATCTGTTTAGCATAAGAGCTTGTACTTGCATATAATGTATCTACTGTCTCTCTTTGAGCCATTAATTTCTCAGAAAAGTTTTCACCTTTACTACTAATAAATCCTGCTGTATATCCTCTTTCTAACTCTTGAGCATGTACAACTTTAGAGATACTTTTTGTAAGATTGATTAACTGCGATAATTGATTCATACTTTGCATTTGTGCGTATGAACTTACTATACTATTAACAATAAAATATAACAAACCAATAAGTGGAATAAATGTTAATATTTGTAGTTTCGTTTTTAGTTGAAGATTTCCTAGAATTTTTTGCATACTTAGCCTTTATTATAATAAGTTTTATTGATAATCGTAACATAAATTAGCTTTGTATTACTAGTGTTTAGATATAATTTCTCAATGAAAATTATATTTACTATTTTATTACTTAATCTTATTTTATATTCATCAAGTCAAGTTGATAATTGTATAACATGTCATATAGATACAACACCTATAGATAAATATCATCCTTACGATGAATTTGGTTGTGCATCTTGTCATGGTGGTAATAAAGATGCTATAACAAAAGAGTTAGCACATAAAAATATAGTTTTATATCCTAGTAGACTAGAGCATGCTTCAATGTTTTGTGGAAAATGTCATGCTGATATTATTAATAGAGTTGATAAATCTATTATGAATAATATGCATGGTGTTTTAGATGTTTTAAAATACCAATTTCATGAGACAAAAACAATAGAAAAAACTACAGGTATT
Source organism: uncultured Arcobacteraceae bacterium (assembly GCA_965603755.1). GTDB lineage: Bacteria > Campylobacterota > Campylobacteria > Campylobacterales > Arcobacteraceae > JAIOSF01. Next base: position 4,074 of record CBFDEF010000018.1, on the reverse strand, counting down.
AAGTATTTAAAAGATAAACCAACTTCCGAACAATCACTTGCCGAAGATCATTTTTCTAAACTGTGTGCCGCTTGTCACATAAACCAAGATGAAAAAATATTTAATAAAAAGTACCACACTCCAAGAGGTGGTGGGTGTGTAGATTGTCACAGGGTAGAAGATGTTAAAAAACTAGGAATAAAAGATGATAAGTTAAAACTAAAACATCCAAAACTATCAACTAAAATACCATCATCAAATTGTTTAAAATGCCACAACCGTTCAAATAGAATAGGGTTATCATATTTTGGTCAATTTGAAAGTGAAGGGTATGGTACACCATATAAAGATGGAAAATTAACACATGAGATAGATAGAGGTAGAACCTATTATGAATTGCCAGCAGACATTCATCATACTAGTGCAAAAATGGATTGTATAGATTGTCATACCGAAAAAGGTGTTATGGGAGATGGAAAACATCATGCGCACATGGAAGATGCAGTTGATATATCTTGTAAAGATTGTCATGAACCAAAGTTTGAAGATACAACTAACTTTGGATTAGCAGGTATGTTAATAGCTTTAAATGAAGATATCCCATATCCTAAAGAAGTTGCAGTTACAAAAAAGATGAACTCTCCGCTTTATCAACTACAAAAAAATCCAACTTCAAATGGTGAAGAGATAAAGTTTTATAGAAAATCAGATGGTAAAAATTTTGATATATCAAAAATGTCAGATGCCCCATATCACAATAGTAAAAATCATGAAAGATTAGATTGTACTGCATGTCATAGCTCATGGATACCTAGCTGTTATGGTTGCCATGAGGTATATTTTAAAAATGGAAAACAATATGATTGGATAAAACATAAAAAAACCAAGGGTAAATGGATGGAGCTTAGAAGTTATTTACGGTATGAGTCACCAGCATTAGCAGTAGGATACAACGAAAAAATTATGCCAACAGCCCCTGGATGTCAAGTGATTACAACAATATATGATAAAAATATAACTGATGAGGGGTTTCACTCTTTTGCATATGCCGCATGGGATCCGCACACTACACAAAAGGAAAGTAGGGGTTGTGTAGATTGCCACTTTAATCCACAAACTTTAGGTATGGGAGCAGGTATACTTGATATAAAAGATAACAATATAACATTTCAACCATTTTATAATTCACTTGAATCTGGACTGCCTATTAACTATCCAATAGATTCTTTGGTATCTAAAGATGGACAACAATTCCAAAGTTTTTCAAGAGACAAAGCTAGAGGTTTTAACCAAAAAGAGGTAAGTAAAATAGTTGAAGTTTATAAATGTATAGTTTGCCATAAAGATTGGGATGATAAAATATATGAGAATTTTGATAAGAGTAAAAAACTTTTTTATAGTGGAAAGACTAAATGTAGTAAAGAGATATTAAAATGATAAAATATATATTGCTACTTATCCCATTTATACTATATTCAAATGAGTGCCTAACTTGCCATCCAAAAAAGATGGAGCAGTGCGAAAAATCAAATCACTACACTTTAAAAAATGCCATAAATATCACTAGAAAAACATGGGGGATAGAGGATTCTAATGTTACTTTGCAAACTTTACCTATGCCAAAAGATGATATATCTAAACCTGCTGATTTAGTAGATGATTTTTTAAGACGAAAATGTCTAAAGTGTCATTTAACAAGTAAAACAATAAACAAAACTCAAAATCTTTGTTTATCTTGCCATAATAAACATACTTCAAAAGATGATTTTAAAAAAGCAAAACCTACACAAGAAAAGTGTTTAAAGTGTCACAACAATGAATTTATAGGTACAGACTATCTAGGACTTTTTCCACATGATTATGATAAAGCTTATCGTTCACCTATAACTAAAGATGGGTATTATCCTGATCGTCCTTATGGTATAGATTTTCACCATTTAAGTTCAGATATTCATTATAAAAAAGGTATGAGCTGTATAGATTGTCATAATAAAAATGTGGATACTTGGGAGGCAAAAGTTGATTGTAAATCTTGTCATAGTGATATTTCAGCTTCCAATCATAAAACATATCATAATAATATCTCATGCAATGCGTGTCATAGTTCATGGAATATAAGTAGTTATGAACTAAATGTATTAAGAGATGATACACCAAACTATAAACAGTGGAAACGATTAAAAGTACAAGATGATATCTATCTTGAAAAGTTTTTAACAAAAGCTCTAAAATCGAAAAAAACTATAAAACCTGAAATGCCTGATAACATAACAAATGAGCTAAAAGATGGCATTTGGTATAGTGGGTGGAGATTTAGAAGATGGGAAAACTTTTTTTTAATTAATAGTGATGATGGAAAAATAAAAATTGCAAAACCTATGTATCAATATAGAATTAGCTATAAGGATAAAAATGGAGATATGATTTTAAATGACCAAAATAAACTAGATGGAAAAAAGATAGAGGCATTTTTGCCAAAAGAACCACATACTATAACAAAAAAAGCAAAGTCTTGCGAGATGTGTCATGAAAATAAAATCATGTTAGATGAAAATCTTATATATAAAGATATGCTACAAGGGGCGATATTAAAAGGTAGCGCTTTAAAGCAAAAGCAGTTAAAAAAGTTAACTTCACCTTTGTATAAAAAAGATAGAGCCAAAATGCTTTTTTAATATTTATTTGATATAATCAAAAGAAAAACTTATACTAGGAATATAAATGATTAGAGATATTATAAAATACCCACAAACCCCAAGTATAGAGTTTAATGCACCTGTTAGGTCTTTTAATAATGAACTATTTGAATTAATTCAAGATTTAAAAGATACAATTGAAGCAAATGATTTAAAAGCTTTAAGTGCATTTCAAATAAATAATCCATACTCTGTAATTGTAATAAAACAAGAAGATGGAACTTTTTTAGAACTTATAAATGCAAGAATACTAAAATCATCAGATAAAATAACTACAAAAGAAAAAACACTATATTTTGGAGATATTGAAGTACCCGTAACAAGAGATAAACATATAACAGTTATGTATGAAAATGCAGACGCTAAACAGTGTTATTTAGATGCAAGTGATGAGCAAGCTGTCTTGCTACAACGAAAGATTGATTATACATTTGGTGCAACTTTTAGACAAAGATTGGATGATGCAGGTGTAGATGAGCTTGATATGAAACTTGAACATGGATCAGATGTAATTATAAATAATAGTTGTCCAACAGTATTTCATAGAGATAAGATATTAAAAGTTATAAATGTGATGTTGGCTTTAACTTTGATTGTTGTTTTAAGTAAACTTTTTATCTCAGAAGATAGTGTGGATAGTATCAATAATCTATTAGATTATTCATTTTTAACAATCTTAACACTTGTGATTATTTATCCTATTTATGCTTATTATGAGGGAAAAAAATATACTAACTGTATGTCGTGCCAAATTGGAAATATTATTGGGGTTGGTTTATTTCATCTATTTAAATTAGGAGTTGTTTATATTATCTCTATATTTATATAAACAACAATCTAATCTTTTTTCTTTTGCTAAAATATTAATTTATTTGTCTGGTTATAATCAATAGTATCATTGGTTAGTATAAGTGAAGGTACACGATTTAAACCTTCGCTTAACATCAATTCAATCACTTTATCATAAGTAAATTCACTTTCAATCTCACACGCTTTTGGAAAATAACTTGATCCTTGTGTCATCCCTGGAACTAGATTTGCTTCCATAAAAAAGCATTCACCTTGTTGATTTGTTTTGATATCAATTCTACCAAAGTCTCTTGCCCCTAGACCCTCATAAGCTTTTGTAGCTAATTGAATTAGCTTAATATTCATATCATTATCTTCAATTTTTTTAAGCTCTTCACTATCATCTTTTTTTGCTTGTTGACCTAATATTCTAAGTCCATTTGTTGAAATCAATGGTATTATCTCAATTGGAGATACTAGTAACTCTCCATTTTGTGTTTGGATAACAGAAACTGTAAACTCTTTACCATCTAAATACTCCTCCACTAAAATTGGCAGTTTAAATGAATCGTGTAAAGATAGTATTTTACTTTCAAAGTCTGTAAAGTTT
>CBFDEF010000017.1:0-30351 GCA_965603755.1 uncultured Arcobacteraceae bacterium | reverse complement strand
ATCACCTGGACCTGCACCTATTAAGTATACTTTAGTTTTCTTTTCTTCCATGTTTTTCTTTACCTGTTTTATACTTGGATTATATCCAATATTATGATTTAATACAATAAGATTTGATAAAAACCTTAGACTTATCAATCTTATTTTTACCATTATTATAGATATTTTCTTCTAGTTTTTTCATTGTCTCGGACAATTCTATATTATTAACATATGGCAAAAGCACCTCATAAAGCTGTTTGTCATTTTTAGTTTTTTTGATTTTTATATTTAGTGGCAAATCCTCTTTTTTTGCTCTGTTTTTTAAATAGTTAAAAATATAAAGGGTAAATATTCCTAAGATAAATCCAATTATTGCGTATATATATTTTATATAGCTTTCATCTTTTACTATTTTTGCTTTATTATTTTTTACTATTATTTTAAACTGTTTTGTTTGGATTATCTCTATCATTTTTGTTTCAGTATTAAAATAGTTAAAACTTATTGGTGGTATTATAAAATCTTTATCAGCAATGATTGAGAACTTTTGTGTAAATACACCTTTGTATTTATTATCTTCAAAATTTGTTGTGATAACAGGTTTTGTACTAAAATTTAATTGCTCTTTTTGATTTAATTCAAAAGCTTTTATATCATCAAAGTTTCCATCTCCTTTTAAATTTAGCGTTAAGTTTATTGGTTGATTTGCATTTACTGTTGTTTTATCAAGTTTGGCTTCTATTGTATAGTTTCCTAAAATATGTAAATTCTCAGGTAATGGTGACACCTCTATGACTTTTTCTTGTGTGTAGTTATCACTCCAAATTATAAGATTTGTTTTGGCTTCTCTTATAGCAGTTCTTAAATGTTGAGGCTCTATAGTTAGATTTCCAGAAATTTGTGGAAAGATTAAAAAGGTATAGTTTATATAACTTGTCTCTCCCTTCTTTATAGGCTCTGATTCATCTAACTCTTTTATCCAAAAGTTGGATGCTAAAAACTCATCAAAGTCTGTTCTCATTATTGGAGATTCTAAATCATATGTCAGAGTCAATGTAGCTTTGATAGCTTCACCCACATATACTTTATCTTTTGATAAATTTAAAGTAAATGATGAATTTGCATTTAAAAAGATTGATAGTGTAATTATAAATAATATTTTACCAAGGATATTGGGCATTTTTTATTCCTTTATTTTCTAGTGGTATCAGTAGGGTATTTATGGTTTTATCTGCTAAAGTTTTATTCCATTTATCCTCTTCTAGGTTTGATAAATTTGGTTTAGATTGTGAGTCCTCTTTTGTTCCATTTATATCAAAGAGTTTTGTGTTTTTTATCTCTTGAACTACATTTTTAGATTTTAGATTTGATATGTTGTATGATTTGATTTTTATATCTTCTTTCTCTTTTGCACTTTTTATTTTAGTGGCTTTATTGCTATGTTCAAATTGATCAATTACATTTTTTCCTACTCTTGCAAGTGATTCATCCTCTTCCCTTTTTTTCTTCTCTTCCTCTTCTTTTAACTCTATAATCTTTTTTTGAATATCTAAAGACAAAGAAAGGTTGTATTTAGTATCTGTATCAACTTTAAATTTTAAAGCACTTTTATAAAAAGCTATTGCCAGATCAACTTTATTTATTGCAATATAACAGTTTGCTATATTGTGTAGTTTTTTATGGTTTAGATTTATAGAATTTATCTTTTTATATGATTCTATTGCTTTTTTATATCGTTTTTGTTTATAAAATATATTTCCAATATTATAGTGTATCTCATTTGTTTTGTTTTCTATTTTTTTATAAAATTCTAAAGATAATTTATAGTTATTATTTTTATATTCCACTTGTGCTTGAAATAGATTATATTGGTCAAAAAAAGTTGCATTTAAAACTATTTGAAGTGTAAATATAAGTATAATTGTTCTCATAGTTTTTTCCCTCTTAATTTAATAGTCGAAAGTAAGAAAAATATAAAAGCTAGAATAAGTGGTATGAAAAATAGCTCTTTATCATTTTTGATTTGATTATTTGAACTTTTTTTACTGTTAAACTCATTTTGAATTTTTCTTACAAACTCTTTTATATCATCATTGTTTAGTGTGTATTTTAAATATTCTCCATTTGTTTCTAATGCTAATGATTCAATATTTTCATTTAATTTTGTTATAACTATATTTCCATCTTTATCTTTTAAAATAGTTTTTTTATCATAAAGTATACCACCTTTTTGTGTTCCTATTGCATATATAAAAAGTGTGATGTTGTTTTTATTTGCGTATTCTATCTCTTCTTTGAAATCTTTCTTTTGGGTTCCATCACTAAAGATAATCAAAGCTTTTCTACTCTTTGATTCAAGAAGTTTATTAGTACTTTTTAAAGCTTCTAAAATATTAGAACCTTTTTTATTTATTGTATCAAGATTTAGCCTTTGAACTAAAAACTTTAAAGTATTATAGTCATTTGTAATTGGAGCTATTAGATATGATTGATTAGAGAAACCTAGTATTCCAATCTTTTCACTTTCAAAATAATTTAAAAGTGTGTAGAATTTATTTTGAGCAAATTTTAATCTAGTAGGGTATATATCAGTGGCACTCATAGATTTTGATATGTCAAATGCAACCATTAGTTTTAAATTATTTTGTGATGTTTTTACAATTTCACCTTCAATGGTAGGTCTATAAAGAGCGATACAAATAAATATAAAACTAACTATTAAATAGATTGAACTTCGTTTTTTTATATCTTTATTTATTAGTAGTAAAAGAGATAACAATAGAAGTGCTATAAAAAGAGGATATTGGTATAGATACTCATTATGTGTATATTTAGTTGTTTTTATCTCACTTTTCTCTAATTTATTTATCTGCTCATAAATATTTTCTAACTCATTAGGATTTGTAGTTTCAAAAAATTTACCGCCAGTTTGTACTGATATATCTTCTAAAACTTCTTTATTGTAATCATCTTTTTGACCAACACCAATAGTATAAACTTTTATACCATATTTTTTAGCTTTTGCAGTTGCTATTTTAAGAGGTATAGTGTTAATTGTATTTAGTCCATCAGTTAATAAAATCGCTATTTTGTTTTTTGATGAGCTCTCTTTAAACAGCTCAGAACTTAAATATAAAGCCTCATAAAGTGCAGTATCTCTAGTGCCTGCTACCCCAATTCTCAGATGCATAAGTAAAGATAATAAGCTTTGTTTATCATAAGTTAAAGGGACTGCAGAATATGCAAAATCAGCAAAAACACTTAATGCTAATCTATCAGTTTCCCTTTTTTTAATAAACTCAGTTAAAATTTCTTTAGTTATATTAAACCTATCATCCTCATGCATACTACCACTAGCATCTAAGATAAGAGATATTTCATACCCTTTTGAGTTATTTAGTTCTAGTTCATTTTTTATTACAGGTGAAGAAAGTGATAATACTAAAAAAAATAGTATCAGATACTTTAATACCTTTGTTAAACTTTTATGTTTAGAAGTTGCAGTTTGAAGCATCTTTAAATTTGAAAAATAGATTGTAGGAAGTTGTACTTTACAGTATTTTTGACAAATAAAATAAAGCGGTAAAAGTAAAAAAGCGTAAGGGTATAAAATAGTGATTTGATTTAAAGTTTGCATTGTTCTATACTTTTTATATATTGTTTCATTAAATTTATAAGTTCTATATCTAGTTTTTTATTCTCTTGGATATATTTATATGGTTTTAGTTTTTCTTGTATCTTATCAAACTTATTTTGGTCTTCATCTTGTAAAGACTCTTTCCCATATATTGTAAAATCATAAACTATCTTTTTTGTATTCATACTTTGAAAATCTATATCTTTTAGTTTTTTCAACATTATATCTTTTTTTGTTAACTTGATAGTTTTCTTTCTAGTTAAAAAATACAATACTATACTAAATATAAGAATGCATAGAGTTATAACTATAAAATAAAGTGTAAAATCTATTTGAATAACTTGTGATTCTTGTATATCTTTGAATTTTGTTAAGTCTATTTTTACTGTATCCACTATTGTATCCATTTTAAGCTCTTGTTAGATAATTTAATTTTTTTATCACATCATCTGTTGTATATATCTTTTGATACGATATTCTATTTGATTTTAGGTGTTGATATAGTTTTATATCTTTGGCTTTAAAAAGTTTATTATATTTGTTTATACTTTGTTTATCTATATCAATATTTTGTTGATCTAATGATGATGTATCTATAAAATTATATTCACCCAACAGATTTAAGTCCTCTTCGCTTTTATCTCTTAATATTACACAATATAGTTCATGCTTAGAAGCAATCATATTAAAATCATAAAAATCTAAAAAATCACCTATTAAAAATATAATTGACTTTTTTTTGATTTTATTTAATAGATATTGATTTAATTTTTTATAGTCAATATCATTTCCTAAGGGGTCAAGATTTATTGATGTTTCAAAGTTTATATCTATGATGCTTTTATGTTTTGTTGGTTTATGGAATTTTATATCATTATTACTATAAAATATTGTTGTAAGCATATCATTGTTTGAAATGGTTGCAAATCCAAGTGATGTTAAAACTTCTACAGCTATATCTTTTTTTAACTTTTCTTCTCCAAAGGATAATCCGCCACTATTTAAATAAACCAATACTATACTTAACTGTTTTGTTTCATTAAAGATATTTACACTTGGTTTCATAGTCCTTGCAGTTACTTTCCAGTTTATATGTCGTATATCATCAGATGTATCATATTCTCTTACCTCTTTAAAATCCATACCATTTCCACTAAATGTAGACTGATGTTCCCCATGAAGATTTAGAAATAGTTTCTTTTTTGTTTGTAAAAGAATTTCATTTTTATTTAAATTTTTATTTATCATATTATTTTATTGCATTAAGGTGCTGGAATTTTTTCCAATATTTTTGTGATAATATCATCGGCAGTTATATCATTTGCAGTAGCAGTATAGTTTAAAATAATTCTATGTCTTAAAACCAAAAATGCAACTTGTGCTACATCGTAAGGGGTTACAAATGTTTTTCCATTTAAATATGCTCTTGCTTTACAAGCTTTATATAAATCTATACTTCCTCTTGGACTTACTCCAAAATCTATGTATTGTGTTATCTCTTCTAAATCATAGTTTTGTGGTTCTCTTGTAGCAAATATAATTTTTAAAATATATTTTGATAGCTCATCATCTATATGCATATCTTTTACCTCTTGTAGTAGAGCTTCAAAATCATCTTTTTTAATAATTTGATTTATTGTTTCAAAACCTTTTTTTGCTACCCTTTGAACTATCTCAAACTCTTCATCAATAGTGTTATATCCAACATTTACTTTTAGCATAAATCTATCTAATGAGGCTTCTGGTAACTCATATGTACCATCTTGTTCTACAGGATTTGCAGTAGCTAAAACCATAAAAGGTGAGTCTAGTTTAAAAGTCTCTTCTCCAATAGTCACTTGCTTTTCTGCCATAGCCTCAAGTAAAGCTGACTGAACTTTTGCTCCTGCTCTATTTATCTCATCGGCCAAAAGTAGATTTGTGAAAATTGCCCCATGTTTTATTTTGAAGTTATTGTTTTTTAGGTCAAGTATCTCATTTCCAGTTATATCAGATGGAAGTAAATCAGGAGTAAACTGTATACGCTTAAAATCAAAACCCATACATTTAGCCATTGAGTTTACAGCAGTAGTTTTTGCAATTCCAGGAACACCTTCAACTAAAATATGACCACCACTTAAAAGTGCGATTAGCATACTATCTATTAGTTCCTCTTGTCCTACAATAACTTTATGTATCTCTTGTTTTATCTTATTTATCATTTTATAAATATCCTATATACTAATATTATTTTTTATAATACTAGAAAAGAGTATTTAAGTCAATTATATTTAAAAAGTGATTATTTGTATTTGATTCTAAATATTATAAAAAATAATTGATAATTTTATATAGTTTAAAATTCTTTTGTGCAATAATTACAGATGAAGAAAATACTTATAGTACTAACATTATTTTTAACCTTTTCGTCCATTATTTTTTATAATTATTACAATAAAAATGTAAACAATATGAAAAAAGAGATATTTCTAGAAAAAAGTATAGAATTGAAAAATGAATTAAAAAGATTAATAATTAAAAAGCAGGGTGATACATCCGCTTTAACATATGTGTTAAGTCAAGATAATCATATAAATGAAGCATTGATACAAAATGATAAAAGATTGGTAAATTTTACAAAAATTATTAATGGTCTAAAAACAGTAAGTGAATTTAAAAATATATGGATACAAATTATTGATAAAAATGGTGATAGTTTTTATAGAAGTTGGACCACAAAAACAGGGGATAATATTTCATCTGTAAGAGTTGATATAGCCCAAATGTTAAAAGACCCAAAACCTATGAATCGAATCAGTACTGGTAGATTTGATATGACATTTAAAACAATTATACCAATTTATAATGACAATAAATTTATTGGTATAGTAGAGATGATATCTCGTTTTAATTCAATTGCTGTAATTCTAAAAAATCAATCAATAGAACCAATTATGGTAGTAGACAAGAGTTATACAAATAAATTTGTAAAACCTTTTACAAGTTTATTTATAGGTGATAACTATGTTGCAAATAAAAATGCATCGCCAATCCTTATGAAAAAAATTGAAAAACTTGGAATTGAGAAATTTTTATCTATTGATGATTATATTTTATTTGAAGATTATATTGTAACATTGTATGAAACGAAAAATACAAAAAATAGACCAATGGGCTATCATCTACTTTTTTATAAATTAGATAATATTGATATGGGAAATATAAATGAATATAAAATAAACTTTTTAATAATGTTTATTTTAATAATATTATTTTTATCTTTAATAATAGTTTTATTTGTGAATAAAAGATATGTAAAAGAGTTAAATGAAAATGTAAAAAAGAAAACAGCAGATATAGAAAAGCAAAAGGTGGAGCTAAACTCTTTAGTAGATTCATATGATACTAATGTAATATTTTCTAAAACAGACCTAAAAGGTGTTATTACCCATGTAAGTGATGCTTTTTGTAGAATATCAGGATATTCAAGAGAAGAGCTTATAGGTAAAAACCACAATATTATTAGACATCCAGATGTAAGTAAAGATTTCTTTAAAGAGTTATGGAATGATTTAAAACAAGAAAAAACTGTAACTGCTGAGGTAAAAAATCTAAAAAAAGATGGTGGATATTATTGGGTTATCTCAAATTTTGCTCCAACTTATGATACACAAGGTAATCATATAGGTTATAGTGCAGTAAGACAAGATATTACACATAGAAAAGAGGTAGAAGCTTTACAAAGTGAGATAGAAGATACACAAAAAGAGGTTGTATTTACTATGGGTGCTATTGGTGAGAGTAGAAGTAAAGAGACTGGAAATCATGTAAAAAGAGTTGCTGAATATTCTAAAGTATTAGCTTTAGAATATGGATTAGATCCAAGTGATGCTGAGATGCTAAAACAGGCTAGTCCTATGCATGATATTGGGAAAGTTGGAATTCCTGATTCTATTTTGAATAAGCCAGGAAGATTGACTAATGGGGAGAGAGAAATTATGAATATACACTCTTCTCTTGGTTATGATATGTTAAAAGTTTCAACTAGACCATTGTTGAAACTTGCTGCTACGATTGCCCACGAACATCATGAGAAATGGGATGGTACAGGTTATCCAAATGCTCTAAGTGGTGAGAATATTAGCATCTATGGAAGAATCACAGCTTTGGCTGATGTATTTGATGCATTAGGTAGTGATAGATGTTATAAAAAAGCATGGGATGATGAGAAGATATTTAAACTGTTTAAAGAGGAGAGAGCTAAGCATTTTGACCCTAAACTAGTAGATATATTTTTTGGCAAGCTTGAAGTATTTTTAAAAATCAGAGATGATTTTAAAGATGTATAATTTTTTATAGATAATACTTTTATCTTCTATTTTCAATAATAATGGTATAATCCAATTTATAAATAACATAAAGGGGTATCCCATCATACTATATAAAAAAACATTATTAGAGCAATTTCAAATATTTTGTAAAAAGAATAAACCAAAAAATTACGAGGAAGCAGTAAACTTTTTTGCAGTTTTCGGTGGATTAGATACCTATGTTGATACGTCACTACCGATTGAAGAAGCAATAGAGAAATTTATTTTAAATAAATATAAATACCTAAGAAATGATGTAAATGAACTTACTCGTGGTGAGTTACTTTATGGTACAGTTTTAAATGGTCTTGCTATTGGAGATAGAAGAACTAACTCTGCATTTAAAAAAGCAAAATTATCTTTTGAAGATGGTATAGAAAAGATTGATGAGTTATGTGATTTAAATGTTTTAAAACTTGAGAAATCGTTACAAAAACTTTCTGCTTTAGATGATCAATATACAGTATCAGAAAAACTTTTATTTACTACTCCATTTGCAAGATTTTGGTTTGCTTTTGTATCTCCTATTTTTAAAGGGATAAAAGAGGGTAACTATGAAGAGTTTAATAAAAAATATGAAAATAGAAAAGTAGAATTTACAAATTTAGTTTTTGAACAACTTTCACATGAACTAATTAAACTTTCTGTTGGAGATAACAATGTAAAACAGATTGGAAGATATTGGGATGATGATTTAGATATTGATCTATTAGTAAGAACAAAAGATGGTAAAACAATAGCAGGGGTTTGTAAATATACAAATACAAAAGTTAAAAAAAGTGAATTGACTTTATTAAAACAAAAATGTAAAGATGTAAAAATAGATGTAGATATGTTTGTTATGTTTTCAAAAAAAGGTTACACTAATGAGTTAAAATCTTTAAAAGGTGATACACTTAAGTTATATACAGTTAAAAGTTTTAGTCAATTGATATAGTAAAATATATTTTGTTGTAGTTATATTTTTAATGGCTGAACTGGAGGACAAGTGGCAAAACGACTTGATAGTTTGATTTTTAAATTTTATTTATTCGAGATATAAAAGCTCGAAATAACTGCAGTTTACACTTATTCTTCTTCCTGTGTTTTGTTATGTATTTATGCTCTGTTAAATTTAAAGCTACCACTAGGTGCTATATAATTTAGTCCTCTATATTTCTTTTCACATTGATTACAAGTCCATAAATCATTTTTACCACCTTGTAGTCTTATTAGTTTTTCATTAGCATCATAACAATTTTGACAGTAAGGACCATCTTTTGAATTATCATCATTAATTTTAAAGTAAGATGGTTTTTCATAAATTACTTTTTCTTTTTGATTTAATTTACTTAATAGTTCTTTTTTTTCTGCATTACTCTCAAGTAAAAGTTCTTGAACTTCTGCCATTTGCATTTTTGCATCCGCTAAAGAACTTATTAATTCAGCAAGTTGAAGTTTAACTTCAGCTTTATCTAAAGTATCTGCTCCATCTTTTAAAACTTTGGCAATATCTATTGCTGATTTTATACTTCCTACTGCTGTAACAACATCAAACATTTAAATTCCTTTATCATATAACTATTTGTTAATCATACATTTTATATAACTTAGCCTTAAATTCTTCGATATTATGACATTTTAAATATATGTTATAGAAAGTTACATAAAGCCTTTAAGTAAAGTATTTGAAGTGATATTTATTAAAAATTAACTTACTCTTTTACTTTATCTCTAGGTATAAACTCCAAAACAGTTGCATTTATACAAAATCTTCGTTTGCCATTTGCTTTTGGAAAAACATGACCTAGATGGATACCACTTTTTTTTGCTAATACTTCAACTCTATTCATCCCATAGCTATAATCTTTTCTTTCTATAGTGCTATTATCAACTGCTTTATAAAAACTAAGCCAGCCTGATTTTGAATTAAATCTATCTTTCGTATCAAAAAGTATATCTCCAGATAACTTATCTACAAATACCCCATCAGGAGTATTTTTAAATATATCATACTGTTTGCAGAATCTATTATCTGTACCTTTATTAAATGCTACATTATAGCTTTCAGAGTCTTTTCCTAATTTAAAATCACCCAAAGTTTTATAGAAATTTGTTTTATCCATAAAACCTCTATGAGATATTATCTCATTTCCATTTTCTATAAAAAGTATAGTTGGTGTCGCATTTAGTTTGGTTTTAATATTAAAACCTTTTAAATCTTTTGCAAATACGGTTCTAAGTCTAATAGAGCCATTATATGAAGAGCTAACCTCTTTTTCGAACTTTTCACAGTATGGACAAAAAGATTCAGATTTTATCACTATTATCTCTTTTCCACCAAGTGGAATAACTACATCATTTTTTATTATATCTTTGTTAAACTTTACACCTGTAGAGTGATTTGGGAAATATCCATTTGGATTATTTTTTAAATAATCTTGATGGTAGTTTTCAGCATCCCAAAATGTACTAAGTTGACTAATTGGTGTGACAATTTTTCCAAAGCCATTTTTATTTAATAACACTTGGTAAATATCTTTTGTAGAGTTTGCAATATCTTTTTGGTTTTCATTTGTATAAAATATGGCACTTCTGTAGTTATTACCTACATCATTTCCTTGCTTATTAAGTTGAGTTGGATCATGTATCTCCCAAAAAGATTTAATAAGTTTATTTACCGATACTTTTGTATTGTCAAATTCAACTTTTACAGCTTCTGTATGATTTATGATTTTACTATTTTCTTTTAAATTTCTATATTTTAAAACATCTTTATAAGTAGGATTTTTATAGTTACCACCTGTGTAACCAGACTTAACCTCTATAACCCCATCAATACTTTCAAAATGTTTTTCTACACCCCAAAAACAACCTGCTGCAAAAACTATCTCTACTATCATTTTATATAAACTCCTCTGCGATAGTTTCCCCAAATTCCCAAAATAGTTTTTTTAAAATTCTTTTATCTTTTAGCTTGCTATCTAACTCATCAAAGTCATCATTAAATCTCTCAATATATCTAAAAGCTTCAGCTAATATATCCTCTCTAGAGATATCTTTACTTTTTGTATTTAGAGCTGCTTTTAAAATAGCTTGGTCAAACATTTTTGTTTTTTTCAATATATTTATATCATATTTTACAGCATTTGACACATATTCTACATCACTATGAAAATTTTCACATAGGTTATCAAAGCACCCAAGTTTACTTACAAATCTTTTATCACTTAATAGAGATTTATCAATATATCTAAGTACTTTTTGTTTTAAACTTTTTTCATACAATAGATTCATCAGATCAATAATAAAATATTTATTTCTTTTTAAATTTGGTGCAAATCGTAGGTTCTCTATATTTCTAGTAGTTGCCATAAGTGATATCTCATGGTCCAATCTAAATAATTCTGGCATATGCTCTAAGATAGGAGAGTGATATTTAGATTCATCTAAACCTTTCTCTTTCATCGCAGCAATTAAAGCTAACTCTCTACTTCCTTTTAAGTTTTGACCTATAAATATATATGATCTGTTATATTTCTCAATTGCACGCTTTGCAAACTCAAAATCTTCTAAAATTTTAGGATTTGTCATCTTTAAAATATCGTCACCTAAATTATTTTCTATAACTTGATAGTTCCACATATCTTTTTTAGCTTGATTTTCAGGTGAAACATTTCCTGAAGAAATACCTAAAAGTTGTGTAATTACCCTTTTATTACTAAAGTGATCTGGATGAATTGCTTGTAATAATAAGTTTTTATCTTTCCAATATTGCACATTTCCAAATATTGTATTTATTATAGTTTTCATTAAAGTCCTACCGTCATTAATAGATTTTAGATGTTTTATAAAATATTATACTATAAATTTTATAAAGACTATTTTTAATCAACATATAAGCAATTTTTATTCTTTATTTGAACTTTTATGATAAGTTTATTCAATAGGTAAACTTATCATAAACTCTGCTCCTGTATATGTTTTATTTTTATATTCATAACTTTTATTTTTAGCTTTTATAGTTCCATCCATACCATCTACTATTAAGCTATATGTCATATGCAAACCTAATCCTGTACCTTGTGATTTATGTTTAGTAGTGAAATATGGTTCAAATATTTTAGGTAATACATCTTGTGTTATTCCACCCGCGTTATCTTTTATGATTATAATTGCTTTATCATCTTGAAGATAAGTTGATATAAATATATATTTATTTTCAATCTCTTGTTCTGCCAATACATCTTTTGCATTATTAAATATATTAATAAAACATTGAGTTAATTCATTTTCATATCCATCTATTTTGATATCATCTTGTAAATTTAATATTACATCTATATTGTTGTTTTTTACTGAACCTTTTACCAAATTCAAAAAACTATTAATATTATCTTTTAAAAGAAATAGAGATTTTTTTCTATCTCCCTTAATGAAATTTCTAAAATCTTCTATTGTTTTAGATAGATATTGTGCATTAGTATTTATATCATTACATGATTTATTAAATTCTTCATCAGATAATAGGTTATATTCTTTTTTTATTTGCATCCCCGTAGCAGATGTAGATATTACAGAAAGTGGCTGTCTCCATTGATGTGCAATATTACCAATCATCTCCCCCATGCTAGCCATTTTTTCAGATTCTTTTAATATTTTATATTGCTTTTCAAAATCTTTTTTAGAAGTTATATCATGACGAACTGAATAGTAAGATATAATATTGCCAGCTTTATCAAACTCTGGAGTTATCTCTGCAGCAGTCCAATAGTATGATCCATCTTTTGCTTTATTTTTAATTTCACCTTGCCAAACTTTTCCAGATTGTATGGTTTCCCATAGCTCTTTAAAGATACTGTTTTTTGTATCAGGGTGTCTTACCAAATTATGTGGCTGCCCAATTAATTCATCAGCTTTATATCCAGAAATTTTGCAAAAAGCACTACTAGCATTTGTAATAATCCCATTTAAATCAGTACTAGAAAAGATAACATTTTGATCATAAGATGATATTAATTTTTTTAATTGATTTTTTTGATCTTCAATATTCTTAGTTTTTTCAACCACTTTTTCACCAAGTCTTTTCGTATATATTTTATTTAAATATATTACAGTTAATAGTATAATAAAAAGTGCAATGAAAAATATTAAAAATATAAAATTGTATGTATAATCATTTAACATTTTCATATCTATATTTTCTATATCATAAAATAAAAGCTGATATCCCATTGGTTTATTGTTTATATTTGGTATTTTATGTAATGTAACTAATTTGTTTTCATATATAATATAATCATTTATTGATATAAACTTTTCCACCCCTTCTTTTTCTATTTTATTCATAATAATTTTTGATGCGTTTTTATTTGCAACATAATAATTATCTATAAATAATTTTGTAAGTGGATGGATTATTTTTTCTTTATAACTTTTATCTACTAAAAATACCGGATCTATATTCTTATTTTTTAATCTTTTTGCTATGGAATTAAAATGTGTAATCATTTCAACTAAGCCTAAAAACTCATTATCTTCAAATATTGGGATAATTGCTTTAAATGTCATATCAAATTTGCCAGTACTTATACTATGTAACTCTTTTTGTGATTTCAAAACTTGTTGTATATCTAATCTTGATTTTGATATTTTATCACCATGCTTTTTAGTCCAACTTCTATATAAACTAATACCATCACTATCTATAACTTGTATCCATATATTTTTAAATAAACTTTTTGTTTGTAATTCATTTATAATATTACTATAATCTATATTTGAACCATCGTTAGCTTTCATTGCATTTTTTAAAATAATATCTTGACTTAATAGGTATGTTAATGCATTAGTATCATTTTGTTTAGAAATAATCATATCAATAAGTACACTTTTCAGGTCATCTGCTTTTTTAGTGTAGATTTGTTTTAGAATATTTTCTGATGATTTAGTATAAAAGTTATACAATGTATAAGAAAGAATTAATATAAGTAAAATAAATATTCTATTTTTTGTCACTGTCAGTTCTCCTTAAATTAAATATATAACTTTATCTAATATATTGTTAAAATAATCTTCAAAATATGAATATAGGTACTTGAGATACTGAAATACTAAAAATAGGCTATTTGTCTATATTTTTAGGTAAGCTAAAATTGTAAAGAGTTATACTATAATCCTTCTATGTTTACAGGACTTATAAGAGAGATGGCAGAAGTAGTAAGCTTCTCCAATAATATTTTAACTTTAAAAGCAGATTATTCGCCTAAAATAGGTGATAGTATTGCTATCAATGGTGCATGTTTAACTGCAATTAAGATTAGTGATAACACATTTAGTGTTGAGTTATCACCAGAATCACAAAAAACATTAGCTATGGAAAACTATAGTGGTTTAGTACATATGGAACCTGCCATGATGATGGGAGATAGGTTTGAAGGGCATATTGTCCAAGGACATGTTGACTGCATAGGAGAAATTTCAGATATTAGAGATAATGGAAACTCAACAGATTTTTTTATAAAAATTCCAAAAGAGTATTTAAAGTTTGTAATACAAAAAGGTTCAATAACGGTTGATGGGATAAGTTTAACTGTAAATGATGTTTTAAAAGATTCTTTTAGACTTACAATTATACCTCATACTATAGAAAATACTTTATTTAAAAGTTATCAAGTGCATAGTAAAGTAAATATTGAAACAGATATGTTTGCAAGATATGTTTTTAATATATTCAAAAAAGATGTTCCCGATGATAATTTATCATGGGATACAGTTGATAAGATAATGGCAAATTACTAAAATTAAAAGAGGTTTTAGATTATTCTAAAATCTCTTTTAACTTGATCTATTACAATTCTCATCTTTTCTTCTGTATCACTACTTTGTATGTTGTCTTTTAATTTATCAAGATTTTTTAACATGGGGCTAAATTTTTTAATTGCATGGTCAGGTATAGTTAATCCACTTTTAACATTAGCACAAAGTTCAATAAATAATAATACTAACTCTTGACTCCCTAAAAGTGCAGCATAAGTAATAGGTAAGATACCATAACTATCAGGGATATTTACAATATTTGGGTTTATTAAGTGTAATCGTCTCATAACTCTTGCTTTATTATTCCAAACAGCAGTATGCATAACACTTCTACCTAAATTATCTGTTAATGTGTAATCAAATAAAACAACCTGTGTTAATATATCAAATAGTGTTAGATTACACTTTGTACTTAGTATTTTATGAACAACAGTGCTACCTGTATCATCTTGATAATTATGATTAAGTTTTGAACTTATTAACATACTTATATTATTTTGGAAATCTATGTCTGGATTATCCTCTTTAAATACAGTAAATACATATTCAAAAAATATATTATGATGCTGTGCATTTATATTTTGAATATTAAGTCCATTTTTTATATAAAGTCTAAATAGTGGAAAATGATCATTTAGAAGAGGTTTGAAAAATAATGGATTTCCAGTTGAGTCTAAAAAGTTTAAGTCCTTTTTATTATGTTTAAGTAACTCTTTGAGCACTAACATATATTGTCCCTCTTTAATAATATGTGATAAGATATATTTATCAGTCATAAATTTTTTATGATGTGTATGTAAAATAATCTCATTTAAAATTTCATAAAGTGTTCTATTTTTTTTATCTTTTAAAAGGGGATTTGCTTTATATCTAAGTAATAAAAGTAATGTATCTATACTCTTTACCCCTTGATATGCTACATAGTTTAATACAGTTTGCAATTGCTTATTTTGAATATTTGGATTTACACCAGCAGAAAGTAAAAATGCTACTAGTTCAAAGTCAAGTAGTCTAACAGCTCTAAATAACGCAGTTTCATTATTTTCATCAATAGCGTTAGTATCAATTCCATACATCAAAACTTTTTTAGACATCTCAAATAAACTTTTTCGTCTATTTAATTCATTTTGAGATAATTTTGCTGTTGTAGCTATAAGTTCCATTAAAATAGTATTTTCGTTTGCTACTCTTGAGTTTATATCTGCCCCATGTTTTAGTGCAGCATCTAAAAGTAAGTATCCATCCATACCTCTAAGTGCGGTATTACAGAGATATGTTTTGCCATCTTTATCTTTTAATGTTACATCTGCACCAGCCTCAATAAGTTTTAAAGCTTTAGAGTCATCTTTTATAACCTCAGAATGGTGCATAATACTATTTTGATTAATATCAATATTGTTTAATTCAATATTATCTAAAGAGATAAGATATTCTAAAAATGAATCATTTCCATAAGATAAAGCATCGAAAATAACATTTCGCCCATTTTTATCCATAGAATTTATATCTGCTCCATACTCAATAAGAATTTTTGCCATATCATTGTATCCAAGAACTACAGTGTCTTGTAAAATATTTCTTCCATAATCATCTTTTTTATTTATATCAATCTCACGAATTTCTAATATTGCTTTTAAAAGTTGATGATTATTTTTATCTATTACTATATCTATAGCTCTTTGATTATTGTTGTTATATATTTTTGCACTAGCATAATTATTTATCAGCCAATAAGCAGATTTGAATTTTGATTTTAATAAACATAAATGTAGAAACGTATTTCCATCTTTATCTTGATGGTTAATATCAACCTTTTTAGATGCAATTGAATCACTTAAAAACTTTTCATCAAAGTCATGTTTAAATAATTCTTCTAAAAAAGATTGATTTGTATATGTTTCTTTACCAAATAGTTTATTTAACATTTTAGTTTGCAATACTCCATTTAATCGTTTCCCCTGCATACATAGGTACAACTTCCTCTTTAGAAGTTTTGTAAATTTCAGGAACCTTGAAATCTTTCTCTTCTAAAGTTATTGTTTTATTTGTTGCTTCCATATTATAAATATTACAAGCGTTATCGCTTACAAATTTTTGTAGGTTATCTAGCTTCCCACTTTCATTAAACAGTTGAGCTAAAACTTGAAGTGCAATTGGTGCAGTAAATACGCCAGCGGCGCAACCACAGTTCTCTTTTGCATGTTTAGGGTGTGGTGCAGAATCACTTCCAAACATAACTTTAGGATGAGCTTCTAAGGCTACCTTTAACAAGGCATCTCTATCTTCATATCTTTTTGCTATTGGTTTACAAAATAGATGTGGTTGTAACATCCCTCCTGCTACATCATCAAGTGTGATAAGAAGATGGTGTAAAGTTATAGTTGCATGTAAATTTTCATATTTGTCAAGCATCTCGACAGCATCTTTTGTAGTTATATGTTCCATTATAATTTTTAATTTTGGAAAAGCGATAGCTAGCTCTTCATAAACACTCATAAACTCTTTTTCTCTATCCATAACAAAACCATTTGTCTCACCATGTACACAAAGTGGAATATTTAATTCTGCCATTGCATTTAAGGTTGGAGCTAGTGCAACAGTATCTATAGACTCAACACCACCCTCACTATTTGTAGTAATTCCAGCAGGATATAACTTTATAGCACTTATTTCATCTTTAATCTCTTCTAAAAATTCAAAACTGTATGGCTTGAAAAATAGTGTCATAAATGGTTTAAAAGCATCTTTATGAGTTGCATTAAGAATTCTATTTTTGTATCCAATAACAGCCTCTTTGGTTGATACTGGTGGTACAAGATTTGGCATTATTATTGCACCTGCAAATGTAGATGAAGTAAGTGGACCAACAAGTTCTAACATATCATTATCTCTTAAGTGCAAGTGCATATCAAATGGACTGTTTATCGTAATAGTTTGCATAATATTTATTCCTACATATTTTAATTTATATATAATTATATCTAAATATTTATTATAATATTTTGTTTTTATGTTCTATTCGATATGTTTTCACACCTAAAGAGATAGAACACACAAAATGGTGCAAAATTCTTTTTAGAGATTCCACTTGATAAAAGAGAAGAAAAGCAGAATATAATGTTTTAAGAGATTAAATAGTATAATAAATGCTTTAATACACAATAAAGAGTTCAAATTTGAAAATTATATTATCGCTTTTATTAACAATTAGTTTTGCAGTTGCTTCATATGTCCAAGAAGATATTTGGTGGAAGGGTGAAACCCTTTTAACATTTTTTGAAAAACATCAAATACCAAAAGAGCTCTATTTTAATCTTTCAAAAACAGATAAAGAGTTATGTTCTGAAATTTATGCGGGTGTAGAATTTCAAATTTTATATGAAGAAGATACAAAGTTAGCGCAAGCATTGATACCTATTAGTGAAGAGATGCAGATACATATTGTTAAAGATTTAAATAAAACTTTTTCGTTAGATATTATACCTATTGAATTTCAAGAGGTATCTCAAACTATTACAATAGCTATTGAGAATTCACCATATCAAGATATTATAAAAAATACTGGAAATAAAGCATTAGCAAATGAATTTATACTAGCATTTAAAAAATCTGTTAATTTTAGAAAACTACAAAAGGGCGATAAAGTTTCTATAAAATTTAACCAAAAGATTAGACAAGGAAAATATTTTGGTACACCTGAAATATTAGGTTCGTTTGTACAAATACGAGGTAGAAATAATTATATATTTCAAAACCCAGATAACAATAGATTTTACGATGATAAAGGGAAAAGTCTTACAAGTGTATTTTTAAAAGTACCACTTAGATATAAAAGAATATCAAGTAAATTTACATATAAAAGATGGCATCCTATTTTAAAAAGATATAGAGCCCATTTAGGTGTTGATTATGCAGCGCCAACAGGTAGAAAAGTACATGCAACTGCAGATGGAAAAATAATATTCAAAGGTAGAAAAGGCGGATATGGTAAAACTGTTATGATTCGTCATAAAAGTGGATACAAGTCTTTATATGCTCATCTAAATAGTTATGCAAAAGTAAAAGTTGGCTCATGGGTAAAGCAGGGGACATTTATTGGTAGAGTGGGAAGTACAGGCAGAAGTACAGGTCCACATCTACATTTTGGTTTATATAAAAATGGTCGTGCGGTCAATCCACAAAAAGTGATAACTATAACAAAATCAAAACTTAGTGGAAAAAAAAGAAAAACATATATGAAAATAGTAAAAACTGTAAAGGATGATCTATTAGCAAGTGCTAAAGATATGAGTAAACCAATGAAACTCGAAAAGTTTGAATCAACATATAAAATACAGTAGAGGTTAGATTATGAATAATATAGATATTCAGGATTTATTAGACAATATTGCAGATCACCATGCTTCTGATATTGCACAACATTTAAAAAAATTAAAAAAGAAAGATAAAGAACTATTTTATGAATTATTACATAAAATACCAGATGAACATCTAGGTGAAGTACTACTAGAGCTTCCTGAAGCATTAAGAGATAAAGCATATAATGCACTATCAAATACACAAATTACTCAAGCGCTTGAAGAGTTAGAAACTGATGATGCAACAGATATTATTCAAGATTTAGAAGATCTTGATGAGAAAAAAGCTGATGATATTTTAAAGTCTCTTGATCAAGAGGATCAAGATGATATTAACTGGCTTAAAAAATATGATGAAGATGAAGCTGGTGCATATATGCAGATTGAGCTTTTTAGTGCAAATGTCTCTGAAACTATTCAAGAATCTATTAACAAATTAAAAATACAAAAAGCAAATGATGAGTTAGAAAATATACATCAAGTTTTTATAATAGATGATGATAAAACATTGTTATCATCCATTGCATTAGAGGATCTATTAACTTATGATTTTAATTTAACATATAAACAGATACTTCAAGATGATACAGAAAACAGATATAAACCAATTTCAGTTTTAGGTGATGATGATATTGATGAGGTTGTTCAGCAGTTTGAGAAATATAACTTATCAGTTGTTGCAGTTGTAGGATATAAAAATAGACTTTTAGGAAGAATAACATCAGATGATATC
Organism: uncultured Arcobacteraceae bacterium; assembly: GCA_965603755.1. GTDB lineage: Bacteria > Campylobacterota > Campylobacteria > Campylobacterales > Arcobacteraceae > JAIOSF01. Next base: position 10,494 of record CBFDEF010000017.1, on the reverse strand, counting down.
TTAGATGTAGTTGAACAAAGTGCAACAGAGCAGATGTACCAATTAGCTGGGGTTGATGATGAGTTTGAGCAAGAGGAAGAGATACTCCAAACTGGTAAAAAAAGAGCTTCTTGGCTTTTTATAAATCTACTTACTGCTATTTTAGCTTCACTTGTAATTGGCTTGTATGATGATGTTTTAAAAGAATTTATTGCATTAGCTATATTAATGCCAATTGTTGCTTCAATGGGTGGAAATGCTGGAACTCAAACGCTGGCAGTTATGGTAAGACAGTTAGCACTTGGAGATATTGACGAGCAAAATAGTAAAGATGCAGTTAAAAAAGAGGTTATGATTGCGATTTTTAATGGACTTTTATTTGCTCTTATTTTAGGTGGAATCGCTTCGCTTTGGTTTAATAATGTTATGTTGGGTGTAGTTATTGCTATGTCTATGGTAATAACACTTTTTAGTGCTGGTTTTTTTGGTTCAGTAATACCTTTAGTATTAAAAAAATTGGATATAGACCCTGCAATTGGAAGTACAGTTTTACTTACAACAGTAACTGATATTATGGGATTTTTTAGCTTTTTAGCATTAGCTAAATATATATTGATATAGGATAAATAAAATGGAAATCGAAGAGTTAAAACAAACTATACAAAATGAAGATGCTGTAATGATATATTTTAGTGGTGAGTTTTGTGGAGTGTGTAAAGTTTTACAGCCAAAAATAAAAGAGGCTTTCGCAAATGAATTTCCAAAAATAAAACAAATATATATTAGTGTAGAACAATACAAACAAACAGCCGCAGAGTTTGGTGTATTTGCAGTGCCTACTATAATTGTATTCTTTGATAAGAAAGAGTTTGCACGAAAAAGTAGAAATCTATCTGTTGCTGGATTTGTTGATGAGTTACAAAGACCTTATGGTCTATTTTTTCAAGGAAACTTTGCGAAGCAACCGCTATTCGCTAGTTTTAATTAAAGGTAAAAATATATGAAGAATTTTTTTTTAATAGTGTTGGCTATATTAGTAGCTTTACAGTTTATTCCATCAGAGATAGAAAACCCTAAAACTGATAAAAATTTAGAGATAAAAGTATCACCAGAAATTATGTCAATATTTAAAAGAGCTTGTTATGATTGTCATTCAAATGAGGTGGTAATCCCATGGTATAGTAATATAGCACCTGGCTCTTTTTTTATAAAAGGTCATGTAGATTTAGGTAGAAAATGGCTAAATTTTTCTGAATGGGAAAATTATACTGAAAAACAAAAAGATGATAAACTAAAAGGGATATTTAGAACAGTATATGCTGCTATGCCATTAGCAAGTTATATCACACTGCATGAAGAAGCAAAGTTAACAAAGCAAGAGATAAAACTAATAAGAGATTGGACAGGAAAAGCACCTTTTTAATTGGGAGTTGATTATGCAAAAAGTTTTTGAAGAGGTAAATAGTTTAGATAAGCGTTGTTATGAGAAGTTTGGATTAACAGAAGATATCTTAATGGAAAATGCTTCATCTTCTATGTTAAAATTTATAGAAGAGAAGTTTGACAAAAATTCAAAAGTTTTAATTGTAGTTGGTGTTGGGAATAATGGTGCAGATGGTATAGCACTTTCTCGTATGCTACATACTTCTTATGATGTAAGTTTATATATCCCATTTGAAATAAAATCACCTATGGGAAAACTTCAACTTCAAAGAGCCAAACTTATTGGCTTAAATATAATTGAAAATTTAAAGTATTATGATGTCGTAGTTGATTGTTTATTTGGTAGTGGATTAAATAGAGTTATGGATATTGAGTCTGTATCATTAATTGAAAAATTAAATAAATTAGTTGCTTATAAGTTAGCTTGTGATATTCCAAGTGGTATTAATATATATGGACAAATAGATCAAATAGCATTTGAAGCTGATACCACTATTACAATGGGTGGATTGAAGAAATCACTTTTTACAGATGAAGTAAAAGATTTTGTTGGGCTTATAAAGGTTGCAAACCTTGGAGTACAAAGAGAAGTTTATGAGTTAAATACAAACTGCTATTTATTAGATAAAGAAGATATAAATCTACCAAATAGAGATAAACTTTCAACACATAAAGGCAACTTTGGACACTTAGCAGTTGTTGTTGGAGAAAAAGAGGGTGCAGGTTTAATAGCTTGTGAATCTGCTTTTAACTTTGGTGTTGGACTAATTACTGCTATTATAGAAAATAATCAAAATAAAAATATCCCAATAGATATAATGAGTAGTGCGACACTTCCTTCAAATGTAACAGCAATAGCAATAGGTATGGGATTAGGTGAGTTAAAAGATAAAAAACTATTAGATAATAATATACCAAAAGTTATTGATGCTGATATATTTTATAGTGATATGATTTTATATTTATTAGATAAGGATAATATTGTTTTAACACCACATCCAAAAGAGTTTGTAAATCTTTTAAAATTAACCAATAGTGCTGATATATCTATTGAAACTTTACAAAAGAATAGATTTAAATATGTGGAGATATTTTGTAGAAAATATCCTAAAGTAGTATTATTATTAAAAGGTGCAAATGTTTTAATTGGTCAAAATAAAAAATTATATATAAATACATTTGGAACTTCGCGATTAAGTTTTGGAGGAAGTGGAGATGTTTTAAGTGGTTTAATTGGATCATTATTAGCACAAGGTTATAGTCCAATTGATTCTGCAATTAGCGGAAGTTTAGCACATACCATGGGATCAAATATATATGAGGGTGCTGATTTTTCACTTACACCAAAAAGTTTAATTAAGCAACTTAAGCACTTAACTAAAAGTTCTATAAAGAAAATTTAGATAATATCGCACTAATAAATAAGAAAGAAATTTAAATAAATAAAAAAACAAAGGAAAAATATGTCAGAAATATTAAAAGTAGGAAAATATGAATTTAACAGTAGACTAATTGTAGGAAGTGGAAAATACGATTCATTTCAAACAACGAGAGAGGCTACATTAGCTTCAGGAAGTGAGCTTATCACTGTTGCTATTAGAAGAGTAAATATTACAAATCCAAATGAAGAAAATTTATTAGATTACTTCAAAGATACAAATATCAAATTACTTCCAAATAGTGCTGGGTGTTTTACTGCCGAAGAAGCTATTACAACATTTAGACTTATGAGAGAAGCTACTGGAATTGATATTATTAAACTAGAAGTTATTGGTGATGCTGCTAAAACTTTATATCCTGATGTAATTGAGACTATTAAAGCGTGTGAAGTTCTTAAAAAAGATGGTTTTACAATTATGGCATATACTTCAGATGATCCAATTATTGCAAAAAAACTTGAAGATGCAGGTGCAGATGCAATTATGCCTTTAGCAGCTCCAATAGGTTCTGGTCTTGGTATTCAAAATCCATACAATATTGCATTTATTAAAGATGCAGTAAATGTTCCAGTTATTGTTGATGCTGGACTTGGTTGTGCTTCAGATGCTGCAGCTGCGATGGAATTAGGTGCTGAAGGTATCTTAGCAAATACAGCAATTGCACAAGCACAAAACCCAATGATGATGGCAGAAGCTTTTAAACATGCGGTAATTGCAGGTAGACAAGGTTATTTAGCTGGTAGAATTCCTAAAAAACCATATGCAACTGCATCATCTCCAATAGATGGTTTAATACAGTTTTAGAAGAAATTTCAAAGAAATTTTGAAATTTCTTTGAAAAACCCTTGACATAAAAGAAAAATTCTATTATAATCCCCCCACATTAAAACAGAGAGTTTGTTTTAAAAGAAAAGTTCGGAGTGTAGCGCAGCCTGGTTAGCGCACCTGGTTTGGGACCAGGGGGCCGGAGGTTCGAATCCTCTCACTCCGACCATGTTATTTTACAACTTTATAATAAATTTATATTTACTTTATGGTAGGTATAGCTCAGTCGGTTAGAGCGTCTGGTTGTGGTTCAGAAGGTCGCGAGTTCGATTCTCGTTACTTACCCCATTAGAACTATAGTGTAAATTTATTAACAAATGCTTCCATAGCTCAGCTGGATAGAGCAACGCCCTTCTAAGGCGTAGGCCGTACGTTCGAATCGTACTGGGAGTACCATTAGTTTAATACTAATTAACTACATTCATATGCGGATGTGGTGAAATTGGTATACACGCCAGACTTAGGATCTGGTGCTTTACGGCGTGGAGGTTCAAGTCCTCTCATCCGCACCATTGTGTAGTTAATTAGTATTAAACAAAAAAAGGTCTCTTGGTTAGAGACCTTTTTTTATGCCTGAAAATATTGATAATATAATAAGTTATTATATTATCAAAGATACAATAACAATTTACACCAGCACTGCAACAAAAACATTTAAATTTAGGATGATGATAGTATACTTATAAGATGAAGCACTATATTGTACCTACATTATTATTTATTACAATATCGCTTATATTTTTTGGTGCAAATTTAAGTTCTAATAGTGGAAGAGTAGAATTAAATAAAAAGGTACAATCATCTGTATTTAGCGAATATAATAATAAATTTCTTTTTGTTTTTTTTGGATATGTTGGATGTACTGATATTTGTACGCCCAGGCTTGAAGAGTTATCTACTATTTATAATGAGTTAAAATTAAATAATATTGACATAGACACTTCATTCATAAATCTAATACCACTAAAAGACCCTGAACTACCACAGCTATTTGCTTCTGTATTTCATAAAGATTTTGATGGCTTTTATTTAAATAATGATAAAATACAGCAGATACAAAATGAATTTAATATATATTGTTCTGAATCATTAACCTCAAAAAATGATTGGGATCATACCTCATTTTTATTTTTATTAGAACATGAGATTGATGGTTATTATTTAAAGAGAATATATACTTATGTTCCTTTTGATAAAGATAAAATTGTAAAGGATATTTTGAAAAATTTAAATGATTAAAAAATTATATAAAAAAGAACAGAATAAAGATTTATTAGATGATTATATTAAAGCTGATAAGTTTATGTTAAATCTAATATTTGTACATTGGGTATTAGTATCAACTGCTAGTGCATACGTTTATAGTACTTATCTTTTAGGTATTATTGGTGGTGGTATGTTATATTTAATAACGTATATTGCATATAAACAATATAGTGGAACACCAATATTTAGAATAATTATAAGTATAATTTTAATGACATTTACAATAATAGGTATTCAACAAAATTTAGGAAGAATTGAATTTCACTTCCATGTATTTATAGCTTTATCTTTCTTAACTGTTTATAAAGATTTGAAGCCAGCAACTATTGCATCTGTTTATATTGCAATTCATCATCTGCTTTTTACATACCTACAATTGCATAATATTTCAATATTTGATATACAAATTATGGTTTTTAATTATGGGTGTGGTTATGATATAGCCGTTTTACATGCTATATTTGTAATATTTGAGTGGCTTGTTTTATATAAAATTATTACTACAAATAAAAATGATTTTAATAAAATAAATGAATATAAAAATCAATTACAAGATACAAATAGAAATCTTAATGATAAAACAAAAGAACAAAAGCAACTATTATCACTTTTTGATGAGGGAGATTCTGTATTGTTTAAGTGGAACAATGATGCAAAATGGAGTGTTGATTCTGTCTCTGCTAGCGTATCAAAACTTTTAGGATATGAGCAAAAATATTTTATTAACCATGAAATTGGATATGCTTCTTGTATTTATAAAGATGATATTGATAGAGTTAGAAAAGAAGTTTTAGATGCAGGAAAAATGGTAGGATGTGATTTTTTTAAGCATCAACCATACAGAGTTATTACAAAAAATAATGATATAAGGTGGGTACTTGATTATACAATTATTGTAAGGGGTAATAAAAACAATATAAAACAATATATTGGACATGTAAGTGATATAACTGATTTGAGAAAAAAAGAAGAGCAAATGTTAAAATCAGAAAAACTTGCCTCAATGGGTGAAATGATTGGAAATATAGCTCATCAATGGAGGCAGCCATTATCTGTAATATCAACAGCAGCTACTGGTTTAAGAATAGAAAAAGAGTATGGATTTTTAACAGATGATGCTTTTTATAAATCCTGTGATGCTATCAATAACAATGCACAATATTTATCTAGAACAATAGATGATTTTAGGAACTTTATTAAGGGAGATAGAACTAAAACAATATTTAACCTAAAAGATGAAATAAATAGCTTTTTACATTTAGTTGATGGTTCAATTAAAAATCATAACATAGATATAATATTGGATTTAAATAATGATATTAAAATAGATGGATATCAAAATGAACTAACCCAATGTCTAATAAATATTTTTAATAATGCTAAAGATGAATTAAAAGAAAAAGATATGGAAGATAAATTTATTTTTATATCTACTTCCAGAAATAAAGATAATGTAATAATAAAAATAAAAGATAATGCAGGTGGAATACCTGATGATATTATAAATAAAATATTTGAACCATATTTTACAACTAAGCATAAAAGTCAAGGGACAGGATTAGGTCTTCATATGGCATATAGTTTAATAGTTGATGGTATGGGCGGAACTATTCAAGCTAATAATATAAGTTATGAATATAAGGATAAAAAATATTTTGGGGCAAAATTTATTATTGAATTGCCTTTAGAATATATTTAACTCTTTTTGTTATAATCCACAAAAATTTACTTAAATTATAAAAGGTTAAATATTTGAATTTTACAAACAAAGAACTTATTATATTCGATTTGGATGGTACACTAATAGATAGTGTCCCTGATTTAGCATTAAGTGTTAATCACACTTTGAAATCTTTAGATATGGATATCTTTCCTGAAGATACTATTAGAACATGGGTGGGAAATGGAGCTTCTACTTTAGTTAAAAGAGCTTTAAGTGGAAGTGTAAATATCTGTGATGAAATAGATGAAGATTTATTTCAAAATGCTTTAGATATATTTTTAAAATTTTATTCAAATAATTTAACAGTTTCAACTATATTATACCCAAATGTAAAAGAGACTTTAATATCATTAAAAAATAAAAACTATTGTTTAGCAATTGTTACAAATAAACCATATGAATTTATTAAGCCTATATTAGATGGATTAGAGTTGAATGATATATTTGAATACTGTATTGGTGGAGATAGTTTAGAAGAAAAAAAACCAAGTCCAATTCCACTTTTACATGTTTGTGAAAAACTAAATATTAGTGTAGAAAAGTCAATTATGATAGGTGACTCAAAAAATGATATAATAGCTGCTAATAAAGCAGATATGGATTCTATAGCGCTTAGTTATGGATATAATTATGATGAAGATATATCTATATATGAACCAAATATAGTGTTTGATAATTTTTCAAATATAAATAAAGTACTATAGAAGATAGATATGAAAAATAAAATAAAAATAGCAATAGTAGGTGCGGGAATTGCAGGTTCTTCAATAGCTATATATTTAGGAAAACTTGGTCTAAATGTTAGTTTGTTTGAAAAAAATGAATCAATAGTAAGTGGTCCTCCTATTTGTCACTTGCATGCTGGAGGAAACTTATATCGTGAGATATCTGATGATTCATGTATAACTTTACTAAAAGAATCAATAGATTTATTAAAACTTTATCCAAATGCTATTGATTATAGACCAACTGTTTTAGCAATACCAAATGAGGACAGTGGAAATCCAGAAGATATTTATGATAGATTAAATCTATTAAAAAAAGAATATAAAACACTTATTCAAAGTGACAGTAGTAATGAAGTGTTATGTTCTAGTGAAGAGTATTTTAAAATTTATGATAAAAAAACAGTTCAAGAGTTAATAGATAAAGAGGTAGTAAAAAATCCATCAACATTTGATGAATGGATGATACCAGTTGCTAAAAATGTAGACTTTGAAAAATTAAAATTCCCACTTATTATGGTTCAAGAGTATGGTTTAAATATATTTAGACTCTCTTCAAGTGCATCTTTAATGATGGAAAATATAGAAAATATTGATCTTTTAACAAATACAAAAGTAATAAATGTATCTGAAGATAAAGATGGTTATATTTTAGAATATATAAAAGATGATAAACACAATAGTGAACATTTTGATTATTTGATTAACTCTGCTGGATTTAAAACAGGAAGTATAGATGATATGCTTGGATTTAAAAGAGATAGATTAGTTGAGTTTAAATCTGCATATGTAACAAAGTGGGATGATTGTTCTGATATATGGCCAGAGGTTATATTTTTTGGACAAAGAGGAACACCTGCAGGAATGGGACAGTTTACACCGTATCCCAATGGGCATTTTCAAATACACGGTATGACAGAGTCAATAACACTTTTTAAAGATGGATTGGTAAAAAACTGTTCAAAAAGTTCTCAACCAAAATTATCTCAAAAGTATATAGATAAAATAGATAAAAATTGGTCTGCTTCTGATATAGAGTTAAGAACAAATAGAGCAATAGAGCATATAAAGCAATATATTCCAACTTTTAAAGATGTAAAAGTAGCTTCAAAACCACTTTATGGTGCACAGCAAATACCTGGAAATGAGGCAAGTTTAAGAACAGCCGATGTTTCATTTGAAAAAGAGAGATATGCAAGATGTGAGATAGTTAAAGCAAGTTCAGTTTTAACTATGAGTGATATGATTGTAAAACAATTGATTTGTTTAGGTTATTTAGAAGATGAAGTTCAAAATAGAAGAAAGTTTTTATATGATTTTAATTTTGATAATGAAACTATTACTAAAAAAGCAGTTGAACTTTGTCAAAATAGAAGTTACCCAAGAGATTTAGCATATACAAATACACCTGTAAACAGGTGTAATAATATATGATGTAGATATAAACTTTTAAAGTTTATATCTATTTTAAAAAAAAGTCTTCATAAGTTTTTCTGTATCTACAGATTTTTTTGCTTTTTCAACATCAACAGTTTTCTTTAAATCATCTGCAGTTACTTTATCACCTTTTTCATAAGCTTTTAAAGCTTCCTCTTTGTTAACAGCTTCTATAGCTTTTTCTTTGTCAACTGCATTAAACATTGCATTATAATCCATTGCATTTAGAGATATAGCACAACAACTCATAGTAAGTAGTAATATTAATTTTTTCATTTTGACCTTTCTTATTTATGAATTGTATCAAAAAATTAGTTAAATATAGGAGAAAAGATTTAAAATATTATATTTTCATTTCCCATACTTTTATTTTGAATCTCTATATTATTTTTTTCTAATGGTATATTCGAAATTTGTGTAAATATCTCTTTTTTATTATTATAATAACTCTCAAAAACATTTTTTGGTTTTATAAACTTTCTTTGAATCTCTGGATGTAGTTTTAACCACTCTTGATAAAAGTATTTAAATGCAGGAGCTGCAGATCTTCCACCAGTTTCAGTTCTTCTCATTGGTTTATTGTCATCATTTCCATACCATACTATTGTTTGCAAAGTTGGTGAATACCCACAAAACCAAGCATCAATATTATTATTTGTTGTTCCTGTTTTTCCAACAGTTTCTACTCCATCTACTCGTGCATTTCTACCTGTCCCACCTCTTACAACATCTCTTAGTATAGAGGTCATTATATAAGATTGTGATGGTGATGTAATATATGATTCATCTTTATCAAATGTTATTTTTTCCCCATATCTATTTGTAATACTTGTTAATAAATAAGGTTTAACCATAATTCCATTGTTAGAAAATATTGTATACTTTTGGCTTAAATCTAGAGGAGAGATCCCAAAACTTCCAAGTGTAATTGACATATCATATGGAATATTTTCAAATCCGTATCTTAATAACCCTTTATAAAGAACATCAATTCCTATCTCATTTACAAGGTTTATTGTTGCTAAGTTTCTAGAGTGAACTAAAGCATATCTGAGTGACACTAAACCTTTATAATCTTTTTCATAGTTTCTAGGCTGCCATGTTTTTTGTTCATTACTATTTGATTTATATTTATATGTTCTTGAGATATCTATTAGGTTACTTGCCGTTGAGTATCCAAGATTTAGTGCTACTTGATATATAAAAGGTTTAGCTGAACTTCCTGGTTGTCTTAAACTTTGGGTTGCTCTGTTAAATGATGATTTTTTATAGTCAACTCCACCAACCATAGCTAAAATTGCACCGCTATTATTATCTAAAGTTACAATTGCACCATTTAATGTTTTAGTAGTACTATCATTTGTATCAACAAATCTATCTCTTTGTTTAATTCTGTCATATCCATAATTTAAAGCTTCCCTAGCAATTTTTTGTGCTTCTAAATCTACAGTTAAAGCTATTTTATATCCACCTGTTTTTAGATCATTTACATTATTTTTTAATACTTTAATTGCACTATCAATAATATAAGGTGCTTTATTTAATGAGAGTGTTTCATTATAAACTACAGGGATATAGTTGATTGCTTTTTCATACTTTTCATCATTTATCCAGCCTAGAGTTTTAAGTCTATTTATTACTTGATTTCCTCTAATTA
>CBFDEF010000016.1:0-30940 GCA_965603755.1 uncultured Arcobacteraceae bacterium | reverse complement strand
CTTATTGTCAAGGGGTTACGCTTAAGTGGGGCTTAAATTTTGGGATTCTTTTTTTATTACCTTTTGTAATTTTCTTTTCACGATTCTTTCACATATATTATAGTACAATATGAAAGAATTTAATATAACTAAGGATTAACTATTGTTACATCAACAACTATTACAACAGCAACTATTACAAGAATCTAATAAATCATTATTTAATGAATTACCACAACATATAATTTCTACTCTTGATAATATGGCATTTGGTATTGCACAAAAAGAGGATACTGATTCATTTGATGTAAAACAAAAACTTGTATCAAACATAAATAAACTTAGTCCACAAGATATTGATTATTTAACAAATCAAATGTCCATACTACTTGATAAGTCTATTAATAATGAAGAGACAATCTCTGATAAAAATGTAGAGAAAGATTTTATTACATTTTTAATTAGATTGTATTATTAGGTAACATATGATTATTAATTCATCAAAAGTTAAAACAGAGGCATTATTATTATTTTGCAGAGATTTAATAGTCTCATATAAAATGGATAAAAATAAACTATTTAATATAGATAATGTAACATCTGAATTTATTGATGAAAGAATTGATCAACTATTAAGTGCGATAAACTTAGTAGTTCAACCTATTGACTATTACTTACGGAACTCTAAGGTCTCAAGAATATCTATTATATTAAAGACATATGATTTTATTACAAAGAATATTACAAAGAATTTTAAAGAGGGAGATCAATTTAATCCATCTATGCTTTGCTTTGCTTTATTATGTTCTTGGTTTGCAGAACTAGCTATTAGTGAAGAAGATAAAGAGTTTATCTATTTTTCAATATACCCTTATGGGGAAATATATGATAAGTTGTTATTAAATATATCTAATGAGAATTATAAACATTTAAATATTACAATGTTAAATATTGCAGAAGATACTATTACTAAATTATATACATATAGGTTCAAATAATTATGTTTCAAAATGAATTTTTAGATTTTCGGGATCCATTAGTTGGTATAGTTACAATTTTTATTTTTATTTTTGTTGTATCTTTTTTAACATACTCATTTGGACTATATAAAGAGAGAAAATTAAGAATAGAGTATAGAAAACTTTTAAAAAGGTTTGAACTAGGTACACTTAAAGAGGAAGATTATATTCATCTTTATTCAACATATAACTTGCCGTTTGATTCTATAATATTATTAGCATCTTCTTTTTTACATAAAGGTCAATATAATAAGGCAATTTCAGTTTATTTAGTACTTTTAGAGCATGTTGATGAAAAAGTAAAAAAAGAGGAACTACTAGAATTATTAGGAAATGCTTATTTTAAAAGTGGTTTATTACAAAGAAGTAAAGAGATTTATTTAAAAATTTTAAAATTTTCACCTAGGAATACTGTAGCATTAAAGCAGCTCCTACTTGTTTTTCAAAATTTAAAAGATTTTCAAAAAGCAGAAGAGGTTCTTGATGCACTAGAAGAGTTAGATGAAAACATGATTAAAGAGAGAATATATATAAAAGTACTACATATAATAAATGATCCAATTTTAAGTTTTGAAACAAAGTCAATACAACTCTATAATAACTTTATAATAAATAAAAAACTAGAAAGAATTGTAGTGCACTTTCTCATTATGTTTAATAAGCAACTTTTTTGGAAAAATATTGAAGAGTTTAATATTCAAAAAATCATAGATTTACTTTGGTATCTTGATTTTGATGATATTGATTTTGATAAAGTTAGTAAAAATAAACTTTTGCAAGAAATCTATACCGCAAAAGGATATATTAATGATGTAGATTGTAGTGAGCAGTTTGAATTAGATGTTTTAATAGCTATTAAGAACTCACCATCAAAAGTAAAAGCAGATTTAAATTTTGAATTTATTTGTAACTCTTGTAAAAAAATTCATCCTATTTATGATTCTAGATGTCCCCATTGTCATAATATTTTAACGTTTATTGTTGAAGCAAAATTAGCCAAAGCAATATCTGGCATGAAAAGTTTAGTATAAAGGTAACTAATGCTAATAGAAATAATTAAGGTAGGTAGATGAATATAACTCAAAACAGTTCTGTTTTAGAAAAAAATGATATTGCAGGATTTGTTCTAAAACCTGATTCTTTAGATATAAAAGATATCTATTTAGATATAAAAAAAATATTCGAAGATTTTGGAATAACTGTACTATTAGAATTAAATAGTGCTAATACATTAAATATAACCGATGGTATAGAGTTTAATGAACTATGTAAACAAAGTGATTTTTTAGTAACTTTAGGTGGAGATGGTACATTAATTTCCGTAGCTCGTCGTGGATTTAAACATCAAAAAGCAGTTTTAGGAATAAACCTTGGTACACTTGGATTTTTAACAGATATTATGCCTGATGAGATAAAATCATTTTTGGAAAAATTTAAATCTGACCAATATCGAATTGACCATAGAATGATGATAAAAGCAATTATAAATGATAAAGAGATTGTTTCTTTTAATGATGTTGTAATTAGTCGTAACACTGTTGCTGGTATGATAAATTTAGATGCTAAGATTGATGGAAAGCTATTTAATAGTTACAATGGAGATGGACTAATTATATCAACACCAACTGGTTCTACAGCATACAATCTATCATGTAATGGACCAGTTGTTTATCCTCTTACAGAAGCATTTATTGTTACACCCATATCTGCTCATTCATTAACACAAAGACCTCTTGTTTTACCAGTTGATTTTGAGATAACTTTTGAGAATACAAATAAAGAATCAGCTGTTGTAATAATAGATGGACATGATACTTATGAATTAAAACAAAACGATATAATAACTATAAAAGTTGCATCTTCAAAAGCAAAACTTATTCATAGATGTGAAAGAAACTATTTTGATGTACTAAATAAAAAGTTACATTGGGGAAAAGGATATTTAAATTGATTAGTAGATTTTATTTAGAAGATTATTTATCGTTCAAACAAATTGATGTGGAATTTCAAAAAGGATTAGTAGTATTTACAGGACCAAGTGGTGCGGGTAAATCAGTATTAATGAATTCTATTTTATCACTTTTTGCTAGAACTGATGCAAAAGCAAAATTAAGTGAAGTGATTTTGGAGGATTTGTCTTTAGTTGATGAAAATTACGCTATTGAAAAAAATGATGATATTGTAATCAAACAAACTACATCAGCAAAAACAAGATATTTATTAAATAATCAATCAATATCCAAGAAAAACTTAAAAGAGTTTACTTCTTCATTTTCATCATATCTTCATTTAAAAGATGTAACAGATTTTGAAAGTATAAAAATCGTTAAATTTTTAGATATCTTAAGTGAACAAAAAAATAATAAGTATAAAAATATATTAGATTCATTTCAAATTAAATTTCAAGAGTTTAATATTGCAGAAAAAAAATTAAAAAAAATTTTATTAGATGAAAAAGATATTGAAGATTTAATAGAGTTTGCAAAATTTGAGATTGAAAAAATTTCATCTATTAACCCAAAAGTAGATGAGTATGAAGAGTTAAAAACTATAAAAACAAATTTATCTAAAAAAGATAAAATTAAAGAGGTTCTTGATAACTCTCAACCATTCCTTAATAACACACATACAATATCATCGGCATTAGAGATGCTAGATGTTAGTAGTGATTTTTTTGATGATGCTATAAATGAAGTAAATAATATATTTGAAAAATTCCATGATAATATAAATGCTCTAGATGATATAGATATTGAAGAGGTTTTAAATAGAATAGAACAACTTTCATCATTAAATAAAAGATTTGGAAGCATTGAAGAGGCACTTCAATACAAAAAAGAGAAAGAGATTGAACTTGAAAATTATGAAAATATATCCTTTGAAAAAGTAATTTTAGAAAAAAATGTCAATAAATTATCACTAGAGGTTGAAGAGTTAGCAGAAAAACTATCAGATATAAGAAAAGAAAATATTAAAATATTTGAGATTAAAATAAATGAATATTTAAAATATTTATATTTAGAAAATTTAACAATTAATATAAATAAACAAACATTAGATGAAACAGGAATTGATAAAATTGAATTTTTATTAAATGGTATTAATCTTAACAAAATTAGTAGTGGTGAATTTAATCGTTTACGACTTGCTCTTTTAACTGCAAGAAGTTTTTACGAAATAGATACAAACGGGATACTGTTTTTAGATGAGATTGATGCAAACTTAAGTGGTAAAGAGAGCCAAAGTATAGCTAAGGTTTTGGAGGAGTTATCAAAAAGTTACCAAATATTTGCAATATCTCATCAACCACAATTAAGTGCAACAGCAAACCAACATTTTATGATAATAAAAGAGAACAATATATCAAGTGTAAGATTATTAAATCATGAAGAAAGAATTAATGAAATTGCAAGAATGATAAGTGGAGAAAACATTACAAAAGAAGCCTTAGAGTTTTCTAAAAAATTAATGATATAATTTTGCTTTAAGTATTTAATAATATAATTATTATACTTAATTATAATTAGAGGCTTACTATGGTAAAAAACAAAATCTCCCCTACAAATAACGAAAAATTATTAAACGAGTCTGACTTTATTGTATCTAAAACAGATACTGAAGGAAAAATAATATACTGCAACAAAATATTTATGGATATGGCAGAGTATGAAGAGAATGAACTTATTAATGTAAATCATAATATTGTAAGACACCCAGATATGCCAAGAGTTGCTTTCAAACTAGCTTGGGATTTATTAAAGTCTGGAAAAGAATTTTTTGGATTTGTTAAAAATCTGAGAAAAAATGGTGGATTTTATTGGGTATATACAAATATAACTCCTGATTTTAACGAAAATGGAAAAATAATTGGATATACATCAGTAAGAAGAAAACCATCAAAGGCTGCAATAAGTACTATTATTCCAATATATCAGCAACTTATATCTTTAGAAAAAGGTGGGGATATATCTAATAGTGAAAAATTTTTAATGAACTACTTAAAAGAAAATAATATAACATATGAAGAGTTAATCATATCATTGCAAGGAAAGAATTAATGAAATCATTTTACAGTTTAAATTTTATAAGAAATTATATTTTTACTTCTTTACTTATAATTATATTATCAGTTAATATATCTTTTGTATTTTTTGGTGATTCCATTGGAGATACATTAAAAATTATATTAGCTTCTACATCTAGTATTTTTTCCATTATTATAATATATTTAGGATTTAAAGCAATAAACTCTAACTTAAAGCAAATTCAAGATATACATAGCGTAACAAATCACGCTTCTCAAGGTACATTGAATCATAGGGTTACAAATATAAATGAAAACACTAAAATAGGTTTGCTAGCATGGAATATTAATGATGTTCTTGATCAAATGGAAATATTTACAAGAGATTTAGATAACTCATTAAATATGATATCTCAAGGAAAAAGTCATAGAAGAATGTACCCTTCAGGATTAAAAGGCGATTTTGTAAAGTACTCAAAAAATATTAATGAAGCATTAGAGAGAATTGCAACTGCACAAAGTAAAGATGCTTTCATTCAAGATATGCTAAAAATTGTTGATGAATATAAAGATAATAACTATACACATAGTATAGATACAACAGGGATGCAGGAAGATATAATAGGTCTTGCAAATGGAATAAATAAGCTTGGTAAATCTTTAACTGATTTAAGTTTGGAAAATCTTCATAATGGACTTGCACTACAAAATGGTGCAGATAGTTTAGCTAAAAATGTAAATACAATAAACATATCAGCACAAGAACAAGCAGCATCTCTAGAACAAACAGCAGCAGCACTTGAAGAGATAACAAGTAATATACAAAATAGCAATCAAAATACTGTGAAAATGACAAATTACACAAAAGTAGTTACAGACTCTGCAAATAAAGGTAAAGATTTAGCTAATAGAACGGCAGCTTCAATGGAAAATATAAATACTCAAGTAACATCAATTAATGATGCTATTGGAGTAATTGATCAAATTGCATTTCAAACAAATATTTTAAGCTTAAATGCAGCAGTTGAAGCAGCAACAGCAGGTGAAGCTGGTAAAGGGTTTGCAGTAGTTGCACAAGAGGTTAGAAACTTAGCAAGTAGAAGTGCAGATGCTGCAAAAGAGATAAAAGATTTAGTTGAAGATGCTACTCAAAAAGCAAATGAAGGTAAAAAAATTGCAAATGATATGATAGATGGATATACTGAATTAAATAATGGAATAGAGCAAACTATGCTTTTAATAAAAGAGGTTGCACATGCCAGCAAAGAGCAAGAGTTAGGTATTATTCAAATTAATGACTCTGTTAATATATTAGATAAAAAAACAAAAGATAGTGTTGAAATAGCAAAAGAGACAAATATTGTTGCTATTCAATCAAATGATATAGCACAAAAAATTGTAGCTGACGCAAAAAGTAAAGATGTGTTAGGTAAAGAAGATGTACATATTAGAGAGAAATTAATTGACTTAAACTATCAAGGGGATGATAGAAGAAAAGTAGAGTGTAAATTAAGGAGAAATGAAGCATTATAGTTACACTTAAATTGTTTTTAAACATAAATTAGGTAAAATCGCAATCCTTTAAATTAAACTTTAATTTATAGTGAAATTCACATGTAGTAATTCTTATAAGGGTTGCACTATATTTTTAGTGTAGAAGACTACAGAGGACACAAACCCAAAATTAATCTGGCAAAAATGCTAAAAAGAAGGAACTATTATGGTTACAATGAAAGACTTATTAGAATGTGGTGTACACTTCGGTCACCAAACAAGAAGATGGAATCCAAAAATGAAAAAATTCATTTTCGGTGTAAGAAAAAATATTTATATTATTGATTTACAAAAAACACTTAGATATTTCAGATACACATATACTTTAGTTAGAGATGAAGCTGCTAAAGGTAAAACAATGATTTTTGTTGGTACAAAAAAACAAGCTAGTGAAGCTATTAAAAAAGCTGCTAACGATTGTGGTATGCCATATGTAAATCACAGATGGTTAGGTGGAATGTTAACAAACTACCCAACAATGAAAAAATCAATTAGAAAATTAGAAATCATTAAAAAAATGAGAGAAGAAGGTCAATTAGACTTACTTACTAAAAAAGAAGCATTAATGCTTACTAGAAAAGAGAAAAAACTTGAAGATTACCTTGGTGGTATCAAAGAGATGACTAATCTTCCAGATATGATGTTTGTAATTGATGCAGTTAAAGAAAAAATTGCTATTTTAGAAGCTAGAAGATTAGGAATTAAAGTTTATGCTCCTTTAGATACTAACTGTGATCCAGATTTAGTTGACTTCCCAATTCCAGGAAATGATGATGCGATTAGATCAATTCAATTATTCTGTAACGAAATGGCAGCAGCAATGAATGAAGGTAAAGCAGCTTTAGCAGAAGAGACTGGTGAAGAAGCAGAAGTAACTGAAGAAGAAGTATCAGAAGTAACTGAAGAAGTTAAAGAAGAGGCAGCTGCTTCAACAGAAGAAGCATAATCATGTCAGCAGCATCTCCAAAATTAATTAAAGAATTAAGAGAGAAATCTGGTGCAGGTATGCTTGATTGTAAAAAAGCACTTGTTGCTTGTGATGGTAACCTTGATGAGGCTATAAAACATTTAAGAGAGGCTGGTTTATCAAAAGCTGCTAAAAAATCTTCAAATGTTGCTGCTGAAGGTCTTGTATCTATGCTTGTTAATGATGAGCATACAAAGATTACAATGGTTGAGCTTAACTCTCAAACAGACTTTGTTGCTAAAAATGAAAACTTTCTTAAGTTAAAAGATGAAATTACAGCACATGTACAAGTTACAGGTTCTAATTCAACTGAAGAATTAAATAGTACACAAATCAATGGTACAAATTTTGAAGAGTACTTAAATTCAAATATTGCTATTATTGGTGAAAATATTGTAGCTAGAAAAATGATAACAGTTTCATCTGATACTGGTGTTGTTAATGGTTATGTTCACTTAGGTAAAGTTGGTGTTATTTTAGCGGCTACTTGTGCACCTGAAGCAAAAGAGAAAACTGCTGATTTATTGAAAAAAGTTGCTATGCATGCAGCTTCTATGAAACCAACAGTTATCTCTTATAAAGATTTAGATGCTGATTTTATTGAATCAGAAAATAAAGGTATTGTAGCAGATATTGAAAAACTAAATATTGAGTTACATAGACTTGGTAAACCTGAGAAAAAAATACCTTTATTTGTAAGTAGATCTCAACTTACAGATGAAGCATTAGCTGCAGCTGAAGATGATATGAAAGCTGAGCTTAAAGCTCAAGGTAAACCAGAAAAAATCTGGGACAAAATTATCCCTGGTCAAATCGCAAGATTTATCACAGATAATACTCAACTTGATACTGCTCATGCACTTTTAAGTCAACCATATGTTATGGATGATTCTAAAACTGTTGAGGAAGCTATTGCTGAGTGTGATCCTTCAATTCAAATAGTTGAATATGTAAGATATGAACTTGGTGAAGGTATCGAGAAAAAAGAAGAAGATTTCGCAGCAGAAGTTGCTGCACAAATGGCTAAATAATATTATTTAAGCCTTAGAATTATGGAAGATAAACAAAATAATAAATTCGATAATTCAGATAAGCCCTTACTAAAAGTAAGGGCAATCTCTCACAACTTTGACTACCCACTTTTTCAAGATATAAATTTATCACTTAAATATGGTGAAACAATTGCAATTATTGGTGTTAGTGGCAGTGGAAAATCAACATTATTAAATATTTTTTCATCATTATTGATTCCAAATAAAGGTGAAGTGTACTACAATAATAGAAATATTTTTACTTTAAATACTAAAGAACTTTTAAATATAAGAAGAAATGATTTTGGTATAATTTTTCAAACACATTATCTTTTTAGAGGTTTTAATGCAGATGAGAATCTAAAAATATCAGAACTGTTGAGTGAAAATAAAGTTGAAGATAAATTATTAGAATCATTAAAAATCGATCATGTAATGAAACAAGGAATTGGGGAACTAAGTGGTGGACAACAACAAAGACTATCTTGTGCAAGAGTTTTAACAAAAAAGCCAAGAATAATATTTGCTGATGAACCAACTGGAAATCTCGATATACAAACAGCAGATGAAGTTATCAATGTTTTGTTTGATTATGTAAAAGAAAATGATGCGGGTATGATTATGGTTACTCATGAAAATGATATTGCATTTAGATGTGATAAAGTATATAAATTAATTGATTATAGATTGGAACAAATAAAGTGAATAAAACATTAATTTTAATATCAAAGACACCTATAGTTATCCAAATATTTACATTAATATGTAAGAAATTAAGTATTAAATTAGAGGTATTAAAAGAGGCTCAAATTGATCACAAAGTTGATATCACAATCGTTGATAAAGATTTAATAGATGATAGGTTTAATATTTTAAAAACATACTCAAAAGTTATTGGGGCTATTTCAAATAAAGAGTTGTCTTTTGAGATGGCAAATGATTTTTTAATCCCTTTACCATTTTTACCATCAACTCTTGAAAAAATATTAGATGAACAATTACAAAAGATTAGAAAAAAAGAGAACTCAAAAACTTATATATCTACTATAGAGTCAAATGAAGTTGATGAGATCAATCAACAAATTTCACAATCTGCAAATGATGAGTTAGATCCAGCTATTGATTATTTAGAGAATTTAGCGGATGGAATAGCCAACAATGTTATAGGAGAAACAGATGATAGCATTGTTTCTGCATCTTCAATTAATGAACATGGTGGGATTTTAGACCTAAGTGAACTTTCAAAAATTGAAGATATTTTCAGCACAGAATCAAAAACATCAAATAGTGGAAGTAAAGAGTTTACTAAAGATGAAGATAATAATGATCAATGGCACGACCTATCATCTATCATTGATGATGCAATCAATGAGGTTAATGCTACAAGTAATATCTATGACAAGTTTGATAATAAACCTATCAAAATATTGTTAAATAACTATTCATTAACAGAATTAACACCACTATTAAATATGCTTGATCAAGAGATTATTAATACACTAACAGATGGGTATGAAGTAACAGTACAATTAAAACTAGGACAAAAAAATGGATAAATATTTAAATAAAGGTGCTATATTATTAATATCTGGACCTAGTGGATGTGGAAAAAGTTCATTATTAAAAGAGGTATATAAAAAGATAGAAAACTACTATTTTTCTATCTCTACTACTACAAGAAAACCAAGAGAGAATGAGCAAGATGGTGTCGATTATTTTTTTATAGATACAGAAGAGTTTATTCAAGATATTGATAATGATCTATTTCTTGAATGGGCAGAGGTTCATGGTAACTACTACGGAACATCATTAAAGCCAATCAACAAAGCCTTGAACGAAGGAAAACTTGTTATTTTTGATATTGATGTTCAAGGTTTTGAGCAAGTTGTTAAAAAGTTAAAAGATATAACTACTACAGTATTTATAACTACACCTAGTCTTAAAGAGTTAGAAAGTAGACTTTATGGAAGAGCTACAGATAGTAATGAAACAATAAATAAAAGAATATTAAATGCAAAAAAAGAGATAGATTATATTAATAAGTATGATTATTTAATTATTAATGATAATTTAGAGGTTGCAGCAAATCAACTTACTTCAATAGCTACTAGTGCTTTAGCAAAATCTTCAATATTTGATATAAAAAATATTATAAAAACATGGAAATAATTAAAAGAGTAAATTAAATTAAGTAATTTGCTCTTTTGAAATCTTAATTTCTCTTATAACTCACTATAACTAATTGGCTTACCAAAATGGTAACCTTGCATATAGTTTATCCCAAGATTATTAACTGCTTTATAAATATCTTCACTAGATACAAATTCTGCAACAGTTTTTATTCCTAGTTTATTACAAAACTGAGATATTGTTTCAACAATCAATGCTTGTTTTGGTAAATGGTCAATCTCTTTTATTAATGAACCATCAATTTTTACAAAATCAATATTTAGCGCTTCTAACATATTAAAATTAGAATAACCAGCACCAAAATCATCTACACCTACATCACAACCGTAACTTCTAACTTCATCAATAAAACTACGAACAAGATCAAAATCTTTTATCTCTTCACTCTCTAATATCTCAAAATCAAGTAGTTTTGCTTCTTCAGGATTTGAAATAAGCGTAAGGATAATAAAGTCATAAGTTTCTTTATTCATAATATCATCAAATGATACATTAACCGCTACTTTAATCTTTTTCTCTTTTATAGTTTTCATTACACTTGTAAGCATAACTCTAATAATAGTAGGAAATAATTTTGCCTTTTTAGCTATTGGTAAAAACTTATAAGGAGCTATCTCTGTTCCATCTTTCTCTATATATCTGATTAATGATTCATATTTATAAATCTCTTGCGTATTTCCATCTACAATTGGTTGAAAAAATGGTTGAAAACTACCCTCAGCAATTCCACTTTTTAGCTTTTTAATCCACTTAATATTCTCTTCAAAGTCCTCTTTTTGTTCAAAAGATGCTTTATCATAAATCATTAATTGAATAAACTTCTTTCTTGCTTTTTGAAGTACCCTTTGCGCATATTCAAATGTGTGTTGATCATCTGCTTGAGCTACACCAATTGTGATATTAAGATCGATAATATTATCAGATACAATTATACCATGAGTATCCATATGACTTAAAAAACTCTCTAAAGAGTTTCTAAAACTATCAAGCTTTTTATCCTCTTCTTTGCAAAGTACAACAAACTTATCTGAACCTACTCGATAAACTTTATACTCATTATTATTAAAATATTCTTTTATTTTTTTTGCAAATAAAACAAGTATTTCGTCACCATTTTTTTCCCCATAAAGATCATTTAATACTGAAAATTCATCTATATCTATCAATGCAATTAAAGATTTATCAAAAGCTTTTATCTCTTTAACTAAGGAGTTTCTATTTGGTAAAAGTGTAAGCTGATCTAAATATAGATCTCTTAATTCATGATAAAGTAAAGATTTTGCCATAGTATCAAGAAGTTTTTTAATATTAATAGGTTTTAAAACATATTTATCAACACCTAAATCAATCGCTTCTAGAAGATACTCAGAATTTGAAAATGCTGTTGCTACAATAATAGGCATATTTGCATTTAAAGCTTTTATCTCTTTAGCCATCTCCAATCCACTCATATTTGGCATATTTACATCTGTTATAACTAAATCTATCTCATCTTGATTTTTTCTAAAGTACTCTAAACCCTCGGCACCATCTACTGCAATAAATTGTTTTTTTGTAAAAGATTTAAGGATACCACCAGTAACTTCCCTTAGGCTATCTTCATCTTCACAATATAAAACTGTAATATCTTTTAATCTTGATACATCTGGACTCATATTTACTCTTCTTTTATAATAGTTTATTGGATATAATAACACACTTTAGGTAAAAGAGAATAACAAATATTGAATAAAAATCAAAATATCTTAATTTTAAACACTGGTGGAACTTTTAATAAAGTTTATAATGAACTTAATGGAGAATTAATTGTACCAAGCAATAATAATGCGATTAATAAAATTGTTAAACATACAAAACTTTCAAATATAACTATTGATGGTTTGATTTATAAAGATAGTTTAAATATAAATAACAAAGATAGAGATCAATTAGTTAACTATATTAATAATTCTAATTTTAATAAAATTATTATTGTTCATGGGACTGATACTATCTCAATTACAGCTTCTTATTTAAATAAAAAAATAAAAAATAAAATAATTATACTTACAGGTTCTATGATGCCTTTTAGTATAAATCCTATAGAAGCAACGGGAAATTTAATGAGTGCATATGGTTTTATAAATAATTGTAAAAAAAATAATATTTATATTTGTATGCATGGATTAATAAAAAAATTTAATAAAATAAAAAAAAATAAAATAATTGGAGTATTTCAATGAGCATAGTTAAATGTAGCCATTGTCATTTAGAATTTGATGAAAAAGTGATGATTAAGGAATCACAAAATGATGAACTTAATTTCTGCTGTAATGGATGTCAAGGTGTTTACCACCTATTAAAAGATGATGGGCTTGATAGTTTTTATGACAAAATGGGTAAAAATACTATTGAACCTCCAACTGCGATAGGTCAAGATAGCTCAAATTTTGATATGGAAAGTTTTGCTTCCAGATATATTAAAACTACCCCTGATGGGTTTTCTAAAGTTGATTTAATTATTGAAGGGATCCATTGTGCTGCATGTATATGGCTAAATGAAAAAGTACTAGATGAAACTGCTGGTGTACTTGAAGCTAGTATAAATTTTACAAACAATAAAGCAAAAATAGTTTGGGATAACGAAACTATAAAATTATCCCAAATAATTGATAAAATTAGAAGCATTGGTTACAACGCATATCCATATGATAGAACACATAGTGAAAAACAAGCAACAAAAAACAAAAAAGACTATTTTTTAAGAATGAGTATCGCTATATTTGCATCAATGAATATTATGATGATAGATATAGCAAAATATACAGGATTTTTTACAGGTATGGATGATGAGATGCTTCGTATAATTCATATGGCTGAATTTATATTTTCTACACCTGTCCTTTTTTACAGTGGTTGGGTATTTTTTAGAGGTGCATATTATGGTCTAAAAAACAAAATCATCAATATGGACTTTTTAGTAAGTGCAGGTGCTACTTTAACATACATCTATTCACTTTATGTTTTATTTGGTGGGGCTGGTCATAGTTACTTCGATAGTGTTGCTATGATTATAACATTTGTGTTAGTAGGTAAATACCTTGAGGTTATTGGAAAAAAAGGTGCTGTTGACACCATGGATAAAATAAAATCTCAAATACCACTAGAAGCCACAATAATCGTTGATGGTGGAAAAAAAGTTGTACCTTTAGATAAGATTGAAGTTGATGATATTATAGAGGTAAAAAATGGTGAAAAAGCAAGTGTTGATGGTGTAGTTATTACTGGTGAATCATCATTTGATGAGAGTAGCATAAGTGGTGAGTCTCTGCCTGTTTCTAAAACTATTGGGGATAAAATATATAGTGGTACTATAAATACTAGTGCTGTTATTAGATACAAAGCAAGTAAGGATTATGCAAACTCTACACTAAATAATATTGTTGAACTATTAGAAGACTCTTTAAACTCTAAACCAAAGATTGAAGATACTGCAAATGAATTATCAAAGTACTTTTCAGTAGTGATTTTATCTTTAGCATTTGCGGCTTTTATGGGGTGGTATTTTTATAATGGTGACTTTGAAAATGCATTAATTATTACAATATCAGTTATTGTTATAGCATGTCCTTGTGCTTTAGCATTGGCTACACCAATAGCAAGTCTTATTGGTGTAAGCTGGCTAGCACGAGAAGGTATACTTTTCAAAGAGGCAAAGTTTATAGAAACATTTGCAAAAGCAGATACTATCGTATTAGATAAAACAGGAACTATAACAACAGGAAAATTAAGTGTTGTAAAAGAAGATATATCTACTCTAAACGAAAATGAGATAAATTTATTGTACTCTTTATGTGATAGTTCAACACATCCTGTAAGTATAGCTGTTAAAAAATATATTGAACAAAACTTTAAGGAATTTAAACATCTAGACTTAGAGAATATTGTACAGCTACCATCAACTGGAGTAAAAGCAAAATACAACGAAAAAGTACTATTTGGAGGAAGGGCAAAAAATAATGAGGTACATAAAAATACAATTTACCAATTTTTTATAGATGAAAAGCTGTTAGCATCTTTAGAGCTTGAAGATACAATCAGAGATGACGCAAAACAAACTATCTCATATTTACAAAATATTGGATGTGATGTGATAATGTGTAGTGGAGATAATAAATATATAGTACAAAAAGTTGCTTCTGAAGTTGGAATAAAACAATTTAAATCTAAAATGTCACCAATAGATAAAGCAAATTTTATTAATGAACTAAGAAATGATGGGAAAACTGTTGTAATGGCAGGAGATGGAGTAAATGACTCTTTAGCATTAAGTAGAGCAGATGTATCAATAGCAATGGGTAATGGTGCTGACATAGCTATAGCTATAAGTGATATAGTAATATTAAATGATAGATTAAGTGCAATAGAAAAAAGTTTTTATATCTCAAGAAGAACATTTAAATTTATCAAACAAAACTTAACTATCTCATTAGTATATAATGCGGTTACAATACCTGTTGCAATGGCAGGATATGTTATACCACTAATTGCAGCACTATCTATGAGTTTAAGTTCACTACTTGTAGTTGGTAATAGTATGAGAATAAAGAAGGAGAAATAATAAATGAATGGAATATTATGGCTAGAATTAGTTGTAGGAATAATTGTTAGTTTTACACTGTTGAGTATATTTATTTGGGCTGCAAAACAAGGACAATTTGATGATGGTAAAAAGATGATGAATGGTCTTTTAAATGATAGCACAGATGATTTACAAGATGCAGTAAAAAAAGATGAAAAAGTTAAAATGATGAAAGAGAAAAAAGCAAAAGAGATGGAAAATAAAAAAGCCAATTAGTTTAATAATTGGCTTTACATTTTAAATATTTAAAATTTAGATTATCTCCCTATACCTGTAGTTCTTAACTCTTCTTTTGTATATTCTTTTACTTTGTCTATCATTAGACCTTTCATATTTCTACCATATGTTTTATCTTTATATCCTACAAGGGCATCTGAGACTTCTTCTCTTGTCATATCTTTAACAATTTTTGATGATCCGAGTGCTGCTTTTTCAAAGTTTTTTCCATGACAAGCTTTACAAGATGCTAAATCAATTGAACTTTTTACAACATCTTTATGTTCCTGATTATTCATTCCAAGACCTGTTGTACTTAACTCTTTATTTGTATACATGATAACATGACTTTTCATCATATTTTTCATAGGTCCGCCATACATACCATTTTTGTACCCAATTAAAGCAGCTGAAACTTCACTTTTAGACATATTCATTACTATTTTTGAAACCCCTAGTGCCGCTTTTTCAAAATCCACACCATGACAACCTTTACATGATGTTAAATCTATTGAGCTTTTTAAACCTTTATGTTGTTTCTTTTTTGTAGTTCCTATACCTGTTGTACTTAATTCTTTATTTGTATACATTTTTACATTTGTATGCATTACACCTTTCATGTAACTTCCATAAGTACCATTTTTATATCCTATTAAAGCAGCTGAAACTTCACTCTTTGTCATATCTCTTACAATCTTTGAAACTCCAAGTGCAGCTTTTTCATAATCTACACCATGACAAGCTTTACATGATACTTCATCAACTTGTGCAAATGATGTTGTTGCACATACTAATGCACCCAATATTAAATTAGAGGCAGTAAGTTTACTTTTACTTTGTTTAATCATAAGGATTCCTAATGTTTATATTTAAATATAATACTAACTTTTATCTTTAAGTTTTATTAAATAAAAAAACCGTAGGCATTAAAAAACCCAAGCACTAAAAGTGATTGGGTTTTTATAGTAATATTTAGTTAAAAAAACTAATTATTTACCAAGACCAGTAGCTCTTAAATCAGCTTCGCTGTATTTAGCAACTTGACCTTTCATAACACCTTTCATTGGTCCACCGTAAGTACCGTTTTTGTAACCTACTAATGAATCTGAAACTTCTTGTTTAGTCATGTCTGAAACAACTTTAGATTTTCCTAAAGCTTTCTTTTCAAAGTTTGCACCGTGACAACCTTTACAAGCTCCTAAATTAACTGCAGCAAATGCAGCAACACTTAATACTAATGTTCCTAATACGATTTTTTTCATATTGAATCTCCTATATTTTAATTTCGTAAATGATACTAGTAAAATACTTTGAGTTATCTTAGAGAAATTAGGATAAAATAGCATTTATGAAAGAAAAAAATATATTAGAAATAAAAGAGTTAACTTTTGGTTATCTTAAAAATAACTTTATCTATGAAAACTTTGATTTAACACTAAAAAAAGGTGAAATTAAATCAATTGTGGGAGCAAGTGGAAGTGGAAAATCAACACTATTTGAACTAATAACAAATAATATCAAACCAGTAAAAGGTACAATAAAAACAAAAAAAATTGCTTCTATTTATCAAGACCCATATAGTTCATTTCATCCTACATATAGTATAAAAGAGCAAATAGATGATGTAGTAGATGTATATAACAATAGTGAGTTAAACGACCTGTTAAAAACACTTAATTTAGAGCACGATATGCTTCAAAAAAAGCCACATCACTTAAGTGGTGGACAACTTCAAAGATGTAGTATCTTAAGAGCTATTTTAATGAAACCTGATTTACTTCTAGCAGATGAACCTACAAGTGCATTAGATAATATAACTGCACTAGAAACTATGCAGATGTTAGTTAAGTTTTTAGATAGATTTGGTATTCTTCTAATTACACATGATACAAGTTTGGCTTCATGGTGTAGTGATAAAATTATAAATATTGATAAAGGTGATAATATATGAAAGCATTAGTGCTACTAAATATGGGTGGGGCAAGAAGTAAAGATGAGTTAGAAGTATTTTTAAGAAATATGTTTAATGATGAAAATATTTTAACAATTCAAAATAAAACAATAAGATCAATGATAGCATCATTAATTGTAACACTTAGATTAAATAAAGCATGGGAAAACTATGAAGAGATTGGTGGAAGTTCACCACTTCATGAACTTACCGATTTATTAGTTGAAAAACTACAAGAACAACTACCACAATATTTTGTAACAACTGCTATGAGATACACTTCACCATTTGCACAAACAGCAATAGCCAGAATAAAAGAGAAAAACATAACAGATGTAGTTTTACTACCACTTTATCCACAATACTCTACAACAACTACCAAGTCAAGTTTAGATGATTTTATACAAAAAGCCGAAAATCAATTTAATATAACAATAATAGAACCATTTTTTAAAAATGAAACATATAATAATGCAATATGTAATGAGATAGTTAAAACAAATGCAAAATATGATGACTACCATCTTATTTTTTCAGCACATGGTCTACCTCAAAAAATAGTAAATAATGGTGACCCTTATCAATCACAAATTGAAGAGCATCTCGAGTTACTAAAAGAAAAATTATCTCACTATGCAACTAACTTTAAATCTATAAATTTAGCTTATCAATCAAAAGTGGGACCAATGAAATGGCTGACTCCAAGTTTAGATACTATGCTTCAAAATTTCAAGGGTAAAAAAGTGATTATTTATCCTATATCATTTATTGTAGATAATAGTGAAACAGTTTTTGAACTTGATATTGAGTATAGAGAAGTGGCAAAAGATATAGGAGTAAAAGAGTATAAAGTATGTAAATGTGTAAATGACTCTGATATTTTTATAGAAGCGATTAAAGAGATAATAGCTTAATATAAGTTTTATTATCTCTAGTTTTCTAGACTACTTTTTTCTTAATACAACACCAGATTCAATATGATTTGAGTAAGCAAATTGATCAAATAATGCAAAGTTTTCTATAGTATGAGTTTGTGTTAAAATATCTAAATCTCTTTTTAATGTCTCAGGGTTACAAGAGATATATATGATTTGTTCAAAATCAGCAGATAGTTTAGTTGTAGTTTCATCTAATCCTGCACGAGGTGGATCTAAGAAAATTGTACTAAATTTATAATCATCAAGATTTATATCTTTTAATCTTGTAAATTCACGAACTTTATTTCTAGCTTCTACAAACTCTTCACTACTCATTCTAATAAATTTTATATTTGATATATCGTTTAATTCACAGTTTAATTTTGCAGACTTAATTGATGTTTTGCTTATCTCTGTTGCTAATACTTTATCAAACTGTTTTGATAATGGTATAGTGAAGTTACCACCTCCACAATATAGCTCACAAAGGTCACCACCAGTTTTTATATTTGATAGAACCCACTCAATCATTTTTTCATTTACTTTTTGATTTGGTTGTGTAAATCCACCCTCTTTGTATTGGAACTTATATTTATTATTTTCAATACTAAGCTCCTCCTCTATAAAATCAACACTGGCAATAACTTTTTGTTTTCTACTTCTACCTATAACTTTTATATTTAATTTTTTTTCTAATTCAATAGCTAACTCTTTCCAACTATCTTCAAGTTTTCTATGGTAAATCAATGTTACTAATATATCATTTGTAGTTGAACTTAAAAACTCAATAGAAAATAGTTTAAAATTTAAATCTTTGTTAGTAGTTAATTCATCTAACAACTTTGGCATAAGTATAGATATACTTTGACTTACAATACTACAAGACTCTATTGGCAATATATTTTTATCTATATCATTCATAGCGTAATTTAATTTGAAACTATCATCTTCATTATATGTTTTCCATATTCTAAATTCAGCTCTATTTCTAAATTTACCATCATCACTTTGAATGATATTAATATCATTGTCCCATAAACTTCTAAATCTATCTTTTTCTATATCAACTTTTTTATTTAATTGCTCTTCATAAGTTGAACCACCTAGGTTACAACTTCCACATAGACCAAAATATTCACACTGCATTATAAATCCTATATTATTAAATTATTCTAAATGTATTAAAGTTGAACTTTAACACAATCTCTTCCACTATTTTTTGCTTCATACAAAGCATCATCTGCTCTTTTTATAGCTATCTCTAAACTATCACCTACTTTAACTTCAGTTATTCCAAAACTTGCTGTTATTTTAAGTCCGTTACCCATATCATATACAGATAAACTTTCTCTAATTTTTTCTGCTAATTTTTTTCCATTCTCTTTAGTAGCTGTTGGTAAAAGGACAACAAACTCTTCCCCACCCCATCTACTTACAATATCAACATTTCTTAAGTATTTAAGTAATATATTTGATGTTTGAAGAAGTACTGTATCTCCAACATTATGACCATATTTATCATTTACTGTTTTAAAATAATCTATATCAAGCATCATTAAAGTCATATGGTTATCTCTTTGTTTCATAGTTCGAAACTCTGAATTAAATAACTCCGTAAATTTATATCTATTATATAGTCCTGTTAGCTGATCTGTTGATGCCATTTTTTCATATTTTTTTGTTTTTTTCTCTAAAAGATTATTTATCTCTGTTAATTCAGAAGAGTATTCCCTCATTAAAATTGACCATTTACTATAGGATAAAGAGATAAGCTCCCTTTGTAAAATTAAACCGGATAAAACATTTTTAGAATTTACAACCACTATTCTTTTAAAATGTTTCTCTTTCATAAAATTTATAGATTCTTTTATACTAGCATTTTCATTTATTGTTTCTATTGGCGATGACATATAGTTAGAGATAGGAAGGCTTAAATCAAATGAATTTTTAATCAAATCCATAATATCTTTTGTTGTTAAAATTCCTACTGGTAAGCCGTTATTAGTTATAACTATACAATCATATCTGTTGTCTGCCATACTATTAAGTACTTCTGAAGAGATCGTATCTTGTGAAGTTTTTTGAATATGTTTATTCATATTCATCAAATCTCCAATACGATAGTTTTCCATAAGTGTTTCTGGATCAATATGACTTATAATATCCGTATGAGTTAATATTCCATATAAACTGCCATCACTATTTACTGCACAAATATATTCTAAAGATTGTTCAAAATATTCAATAGTATCAAGTATGTTTTCCTCTTTATTAATTGTAGGTATTTTCTCTAATTTAATAGTACTTAGTTTTGCAGAAAACTCATATTGCTTTAATTTTAATTGAAGTAAGTCACTAGCAGTTAAAATGTAAAACTCATTATTATTTATGACAATTACATTTCGATGATTATGTTTGTACATTAGTGATATTGCATCATCTAAAGTTGAATCAAAATCAACACTTACAACTTCTGTAGTTGCTAACTCTTTAATTATGGGAAATTTCATTTATACCTCACTACTTTGCTCTTAAAATTATTATACTCTTTTTTATACAAGAATTACTTTTAACTGTTTTGCTGTTTTTGGCGTAATATATCTTTTTTACTTTTTCTTTTCCCTTTTACAGGAGGTTTCCCTTTTTCTTTTACTACAGTTTCACCAGTAAGTTCAAATCCATCAATTTGCTCTTTTTTAATATCTACTTTACATCTTTTTTGAATAAGTGAAAAATGGTCATTATCCTCATGTCCTATAAATGATATAGCAACACCTTTTTTTCCAGCTCGTGCAGTTCTACCAATTCTATGAATATAATCATCCGCACCACGAGGTAAATCAAAGTTAATCACACATGAGATATCATCAATATGAAGTCCCCTACTTGCTATATCTGTAGCAAAAAGTATTTTTATTTTTTTATTTTTAAACTCATCAAGAGTATAGTTTCTGTCATCTTGATTTAAATCTCCATGAAAAGATTCGGCTAAAAAGCCATGCTTTCTAAACTTTGCAGCTATATTGTCAGATGCTCTTTTATTTGCCATAAATACTAAAACTTGATTCCATTTATTGCTCTTAAGTAACTCTCTTAGAAGTGGACTTCTATTCTCTTTATTTACCTCAATTGCTCTTTGTGTTATATTTTCTACAGTAGGGGTCTCATCTTCTATAGTAACTTTTACAGCAGTTTTAGTAATTCTTGAAGCTATAGAAAGCATTTTAGGAGGATATGTAGCAGAAAACAATAGATTTTGCCGTTTTGATGGAAGAGTTTCAAGTATAGAATCTAACTCTTCACTAAAACCAAGGTCAAGCATCTTATCAGCCTCATCAAGTACAAAATACTCCAAAGAAGATAAATCAATCTGTTTCTTATCCATAATATCTAAAAGTCGTCCAGAGGTAGCCACAACTATATCACAACCTTTTTGTACACTTAAAAGTTGTTTCCCTATATCCTCTCCACCAATAACATTTACAACTTTTGGTGGATATGGCAAAAACTCACTAAACAGCTTAAATATATTTGCAACTTGTATTGTTAACTCTCTTGTTGGTGTTAAAACTAATACTTTTATTCTTCTTTTTTTCTCTACAGGATTTTCCATCCACATATTTAAAATAGGTAATACAAAACTAGCAGTCTTACCACTTCCTGTTTGAGCTTTAGCCATAATATCATCGCCATTTAAAACTAAAGGGATAACACTATTTTGAATTGGTGTAGGCGTTGTATAATCATTATTTTTCAACGATTTATTTATATGTTTTGATAGCTTGAATTGTTCAAATAGCATTTTATAGCCCCTCTAATTTTATATCATATTCTTCTGTAATCTCATCAAGAGAAGTTTGCTTCTCTTCTAAAAGCTCAAACTTCTCTTCAACCTCTTTTTCTAAAGTGGTAACTAGTCGTGAAATATCCATAATTTTACTATTGTCTCCTGCGTTTGAAGCAGCAATTAGCTCATTATGGTAAGATTCTAACTCCTCCTCTTTTTGCATAATTGAAGATTCTAGTTTATCAACCTCTTTTTTAAGAGGAGATGTTAGTTTATTTCGCTCTTGTATTAATCCACTTCTTAGTTTTTTATTCTCTTTTTTATTTACTTTGGGTTCACTATTTTCTATCTGTTTTGTACTGTTTGGCTGAGATATAACCTCTTCCTCCCAACCAATTTTTTCTAAGAAATCATCATAGTTACCATCAAAATACTCTGCTCCATCTTTTGCAAATATGATAAGTCTATCACAAACTTGTCGAAGTAACTCTTCACTATGTGTTACAATTATAGCAGAACCATTAAAGTTTTTAATTGCAGTAGTTAAAGCATCAATAGAATCCATATCTAGGTGATTTGTTGGCTCATCTAGAAATAGTATATTTACCTCTCTTGCGATAATTTGTCCCAACATTACACGACTTTTTTCACCACCTGAAAGTAAAGATATTTTTTTCTCTGCACTATCACCTGTAAACATCATAGAACCACATATATTTCTAACTGTTGCTGCTGGAAGTTTTGGATTGGCTACATATATCTCATCCATTACATTGTTTTTTGGATTTAAGTGTGCAATATTTGTTTGCCCAAAATGTCCAAATGAAGCTGTTCCATGAAAATTTATTGTTCCACTTAATGCTTTTAGCTCACCTGATATTGTGTTTAATAAAGTTGATTTACCTTTACCATTTTTCCCTATTATCCCTAATGTTTCACCTTTTTTTAGACTAAATGATATATCTTTAAATAAGATGTTATCCTCTTCATATCCAAAACTTAAATCTTTTACATCGAGTAAAACTTTAGCAGGTGTATCTTTAAAATTAAAGTTGAATTTTAAAGTTGAATCAAAGCCTAAACTATCCATCATATCCATTTTTTCTAGCTGTTTAACTTTTGATTGAGCTTGTGATGCTGTTGATGCACGAGCTTTATTTTTTGCGATAAATTCTTCTAACTCTTTTACTTTTTTATCTTGAGAAATCTTTTGTTTCTCATACAACTCATCATCACTTTTTAATTGCGCATAAAATTTATGAGTATTACCAGCAATTAAACTTAATGTTTTTCTATTTATCCCCATTGTATGTGTAGATATAGCATCCATAAAATCTCTATCATGAGTGATAATTATAACTTCCCCATCAAATGTTTTTAAAAATGACTTTAGCCATCGAAGAGATAAAATATCAAGGTAGTTTGTCGGCTCATCTAGTAGTAATAAGTTTGGCTGAGTAATCAATAGCTTTGCAAGATTTATTCTGATTTGGTAACCACCAGAAAATGATAAAGGATCTTTTTCTAAATCATCTTGAGTGAAACCCAGACCAAATAATATTTTCTCAACTTTATAGATACTAAACTTATCCTCTTCACTCAAAGCTTCGGCAACCTCATCAACTAGTTTATTTTGTGAAAATTCAAGATGCTGTTTCAAAGAACCAATTTTATACCCTTTTGGTATAGTTAGTTCACCATCATCGTAACTATCTTCACCTAAAATCAGTTTAAAAAGTGTGGATTTTCCACTTCCATTTCTTCCTACTAAACCTATTCTATTTCCAGCATTTAATCTAAAGTTTAAATTATGAAAAAGTTCTTGTGTTCCAAAGCTTTTTGAGATATTTGTAAGTTGTATCATATGACTCTTTTTTTTAAATTTTATTTATTTTCTAACGATTTATTATTATGATTGCTTAATGACTTTATTTGATTATCTAAATATCATAAATTTTAAATAATTTCACTTTTCTACTCATACCCTATCCTAACCATCTCTTCACAATTAGCCAAAATATTTTTATGAAAACTTTCAGGTATTCTATTCCAATCAGATATTTGCATCAAAATAGGTATAGTTGAGTCCTGTAGATTCTCTTTAAAATTAACAAATTCACTTATTTCTATTTTTTTACCATCTTTAGATACTAAAACCATATCCAAATCACTCATATCATGAGCTTCACCATTTACACGACTACCATAAGCTAAAAGTTTACATGGAGTATGAAGTGTGTGCTTTGCTATTGATATGATAGTATCATTATCTTTTTGTCTAATTATCATCTATCACTTCTATGAGTCTATTTGTATCTTTGATAAACTGCAATATTAATACTAAAGTTTCATTTGCTAAGTATTCCCCATAGTCATGACTTGTAGAGTTTCTATTATCTCTATATTGCAACCATCTTTCAACTTCATCAATAGTTAAAAGTCCATGAAGTCCAGCTTCTCTAAATATATCTTTAAAGTTGAGTTTATCAACAGCTTTATTTGTATGAAAGTATGGTTTTAAAAGTTTTTTTAATAATTTTCCAGATTGTTCTAATACGAGTTCAAACTCTTTGATAACTGCTGAACGATACATCTCATATTCTATCTCATCTTCATCATATTTTGCTAAATATTCAAAAGCTCTTTGTAACGCTAAATTACACCGTTTTATATAAGTTGTATCTAATTCATTCATGTTATATCCTTCGTATAATACATTTATATTCCCGTGCTTGATTATAATTTATGGGCATTTTACACTATTATTCATTATTAGTGTGTTAAATAAAATAATGCCCATAAACAACAAAATCACTTTTTACTTATATATCCTGTTTTGGGTTCTATTACAATCGTTTCATAGTTTTGTTTATCATCATAAAGTTTTATTTCACATCTGTTTAGTATCTCTTTTGGGTTTGTTCCTATTTGTGAATATATTTTTCCATCATATCCAAAACTTATTTGTCCTATTGCCGCTGTAGTGTTACAGCTAACATCAACATTAGTTACACCATACTCTTTTGTTAAAAGTATATATTTACTCTCATCATAACTATTTTGGCAACTACTACTTGAATATAAATACTTATTTGTTAATGGGTCTTTTAAAGTTTCACTCTTTTTAAAATGTGCAGTACCACCACTTGTATCACTATAAATAACATAATACAATCCACCAACATCAGATGAACATCTTTGAAACTTTAGCGTCCATCTTTTCTTTTCCCATTCATCATCTTCTATATCATATTTATTGTCTATATGTGCTATATATCTTGTATGGTTTAGATATAAAATGATTTTATCTGATGCTAGATTTAGTTTTGAGATATTTGTTTTAGGAATTATCTGTGAGCTTATAATGGCAACAATAGCTATTACAAATATTAGTTCTATTAGTGAGAATGATTTTTTTATTATTCTCACCTTGGGCTTCTACTTTGTTTCTCTTTTTAAATAAAATTCTTTCTTGAACTCTTTCCAGGTATCATTTAAAATAGCAGTTCTAGCTTCTCTCATAAGATTTAAGTAGTAGTGTAAGTTATGTAAGGAAGCTAGTCTAAAGTATGTCATCTCTCCACTTCTATATAGGTGTGTTAAATATGAACGGCTGTAGTTTTTACAAGTGTAACATTCACATGCCTCATCTATAGGTTTTGGATCCTCTTTAAACTTTGCACCTCTAATATTTATCTTTCCAAAAGTTGTAAATAGTGTTCCATTCCTTGCATTTCTCGTAGGCATAACACAATCAAACATATCAACACCTCTATCAATATTTTCTATTAAATCTTCTGGTGTACCCACACCCATTAGATACCTAGGTTTATCTTTTGGCATAAACTGTGTAGTCCATTCAACAGTATCATACATCTCATTGTTAAGTTCACCAACTGAAAGTCCACCAATAGCAAACCCATCATAATCACTTAATGCACAAAGTTCAGTAGCTGATTTTTTTCTAAATGCTTTATCTGTTCCACCTTGGATAATTGCAAAGATATTTTGATTTACCCCTATCCCCTTCTCTTTTTGAGACATATGGTACTCAATAGCTTCTTTTGCCCAAGCAGTTGTTCTTTCAATACTTAAGTTAATTCTCTCTTGTGTATTTGGCAAAGCAACTAAATCATCAAGTATCATCATAATATCACTGTTTAGTTTGTATTGTGTATCTAAAACACTTTTTGGTGTAAAGTAGTGCATACTTCCATCTATATGTGATTTAAAAGTGATACCTTTAGGATCTGGTTTTACATTTTTTCCATCTAATTTTTTTAAACTAAATGCTTGAAAACCACCACTATCTGTTAAAAAGTTATTTGGAAATTTAGAGAAACCATGAAGTCCACCCATTTTTTCTATTGTATCGCCACCTGGTCTTAAGTACAGATGATAAGTATTACCCAAAATTATTTGAGCTCCTAAAGATAGCATATCATTATGGTCTAGGGCTTTTACTGATGCTTGAGTTCCTACTGGCATAAAAACTGGTGTTTGAACTTCCCCGTGTGACATTGTTAATGTGGTAGCTCTAGCACCTCCACTTGTTCCATCTATTTTAAACTTCATTATTCCTCTTTCTTATTTATATCAACATCTAAATTCATAGTTATTTTTTTTGAATCTTCTTTATTTACTATCTCTGTAGTTTTATCTATTACAATTCTATTTGGACTTAAGCTCTTAGCTATGCAATATTGCTCTATAGATTTTGCCCTATTATATGCTAAATCTTTTAATTCTTCATTAGTTATATTCATAGACTCTATAAGCTTAGAAGATAACATCTCAATCTTATTTTTTATCTCTTTTGATTTAATTATGAGATTATACTGTTTTTCTCCAAACTTTTTTATAAATAATTCTTTTATAAAACTATTTTTATCCTCTTTACTCTTTTTGTCTATTAATTTAAAAAAACTCTCTTTTTTTAGTACAGATAAATCTTTTATCTCATTATAGATAGGGTGTAAAACTAAAGATAAGTTTGGTTTTTTATTTAGCGCTTTTATCAAGTTATCTAGTTTCTCTTTTTGAGGTGGTAGAAGCAAAGACTCTCCATACTCAAAATCTAAACTCCCTAATTCATCAGAATCTATACCTAAAAGTGAACCTAAAAATCTAAAAGGTGAAGTTATAATATTTGTTATCACATTTCCTACAGCACCCCAAATAGCACCACCAATTTTAAACTCTGGACTATCAATATTACCAACAACGGGAACATCAACATCAATAAAACCATCACTATCCTCAAGTAAAGCTATTACCAAACCAATAGGTAAATCAACAGCATCAACGCTTTTAACTTTTTCACCTAATGTTAAATCTTTTATTCTCATATTGTTTGCACTAGTTAAATTAGAATCTTTAATTTTATAAGTTAAATCTAACCACAACTTACCCTTTGCAATTTTATTTCCTATAAACTTACCTGAATATGGGGAATATGATGTTACATCTAAGTTTTTAAAATCTATTTTTACATTCGTTTGCTTTTTAAAGTTAGCTGTATTTATATCTGCTGTTATATTTGCCATTCCATACTTATCTACTATACCAGTGAATTTCACATTTGTTAGTAAATCATCAGAAGATACATTTTTAACATTTGCCGTTAAGGTATCTATTTTAGTTGAAAAATCTAATGGCAATGAAAAATCAGAAAAATCAGTTTTACTATTTTTTAATTCAATATTTTTTACAAAATATTTAAAACTAGATTTTGCATCATTACTTTTTTTAGACTCTTGTACATCACCATTTGATACCATTAGATTATCAAAGTTTGTTGTTTTATCTTTTGCAATTTTAAAATTTGCATATGCACTATCTAAAATAATATTTTTTATATTTAAATCATCTCTTAGATAGTTTAAATCGTTTATTTGTAATTGTTTTAGTGAAAAAAGTTGTTTATTTGTTAAACTATGGAAAATATTTATATTGTCTATAGATATATCACCTTTTGCTTTTGGTTCAATCTTCTCACCTTTTTTTTCTACTTTTATATCCAAATTACTACTTAGAGAACCACTTTTTAAATCTATATTTACAAACTCTTTTGCATATGGTAAATAAGGATTAAATACTATAGTATCAATTTTTAATCCTATATCAACTTTTAAAGGCTCTAATACAATTGAACCTTTTGTAGATACAAGACCCTTTTGTGGGGTATTTAGCCAAAGATTAAATTTTATTGGAATCTTTTTATCTAATGTTACCTCATCAACATTTGCATTTATATTTTTTATCTCTAATTTTATAGGCTCTTTTTTACTTAAGTCTGTAAAATGTAGATTTGTATCTTTTACTACAATATCTTTTACTAATAGACCAGTATCATCTTTTTTCTTTTTTAAAGCAATCTTTTTTATATTATTTGATAAAGATGGAATTTGAGCATTTAAATCTTTTGTTTCATAACCTATATCTTTTAAAACAATATTTGTATCATCAATCAATACATCTAAAGATTTTGAGTTTTTTTCAACTGATATAGTATTTATTTTATTTTTTAATTCCCCTAAATAGACAATCATATCATCATCTTGATATTTTACTTTTTCAACTAATGTATTTATATCAGTTATTTCAGCTTTAATATTTCCATTTACCTCAACACCATATTTTAGAGATAAGTTAATACTTTCACCACTTAATTCACCATCTATATCATCTTTGATGTAACTATTAATTTTATTAACTCTTAAGTTATCTAAACTTAAGTCACCATCAATTCTAATAGGATTTAAAACTAGATTAGAGTTTATTTTTAATCTAAAAGAATCAACTACATCAATATCTAAAGATAGTTTTCCTTTTTCATCTGGCAACATTGATATATCAGTTAAATGAATATTAAACTTTTTTGTATCAATTCTAAATGGTGTTGATTTTGTAAAATCTTTAAAAGTCACTCTATTATCTACTAGGTTTATATTGTCAACTTTGAAATATATAGGGGTATTTTTACCTTTCGTTTCCTCTTTTGGCTTTGACTCTTTTGGTGCACTATTTTTTTCCAAAAAGTCCAAGATATATTGAAAATTTGTTTGATTGTTTTTATCTAAAACTATATTTGTTTTTAAATCATATAAATAGATATCTTTAAACTGTACAATATTATTAAATAAACTTGAAATCTCTAAATCCACAAATAGTGTATTAAAATACAGAAGTGTTTTATCTTTATCATCTTGAATCAAAAGATTTTTTAACTCAACTTCAAATGTATATGGATTTATATATACTTTTTCTAAATATCCCCAAGAGGAGGTTGTTTGATTTAGAACTTTTGTAAAGTTTGATTGTATTAAATAGGGAAGAATGACAAATCCTAAAATAGTGTATAAAGTAACAATTGAAACTAAAACCTTAAAAACTATTGACTTGTATATATTCTTCATAATTTAATCCTCGTATTAATTTTTCTTTACAATATTATATGTTGGATACGGTATTGTTAAGTTATTTTCATCCAATGCTCTAAAAATATCTAGATTTATTTTATATTGAGTCTCATTATACTTTTTTGTAGGAGCCCAATATCTCAACTCTATATTTATAGAAGCATCTGCAAACTCTTTTATCCCAACTAAATATTTTGATTCTTTAGATAATTCAGAATGTTTTGATAAAATATTTTCTATAACATCTATAGCTTTTTGAGGGTCGTTACTATAGTCAATACCAACTGTCATCTCCACAATCTTATATTCAAATGAGTTTACAAGAATCTCACCTACTATGTGTTTATTTGGGATTGTTATCTCTTCATTATCTTCTGTTATTAGTACTGTATATCCAAGTTTTACAACTTTAACTACACCTGATACACCTTGTATATTTATAGTGTTTCCAACCACAAACGGTCTAGTAGCAATTATTGAAACACCTGCACCAAAGTTTGATAACATACCTTGTAAAGCTAAACCAGCACCAAGTGACATAGCACCTATTGCAGCTATAAATGGTGTAATAGTGATACCAAGCTTACCAATGGCAATCACCACGGTACCCACAATAATCACTATTTTTACTGCTGCTGCTATAAATGAGGTAAGCGTTACATCCATATCTTTTGATAAACAAAATTTCTCAACATAAGTGGCAACTTTTTTAGCAACATATACACCAATAATTGTTACAATTACTGCACCAACTATCTGAAAACTATAATTAACAAAAAACTCTATAATTAAATTATAAAATTTCTGAACACTCTCTAACTCTTTTTCCAACTTCTATCTCCATATAACAATTTTTTCTGTTTATAATTAATTATACTAAAGTTATCCAAAAAATTTCAAAATAGTTTAATATTAAAATCATTTTTTGTTTGTGACAGAAAATGTGACAATTTAAAGATATAATTCTAAATGGACTTTAATAATGATAAAATTTAAACTAATGTTTTTACTTCTTTGTACAAATATCATCTATGCAAATACTCTTATAATAGACGATAAAACAGAGTTTTATAGCCTTTTAGAATCATCTCAAATTTATATAGATAAAACACGCAACATAACTATTGATGAAATTTATAAAAAAAATAATGAATTTAAAAATACCAATAAGAAGTTATTATCTTATGGCTATTCTCCAGATTTTGATGTATGGATTAAATTTGCCCTTAAAAATAATACCAATAAAAATATAACAAAAGTTTT
>CBFDEF010000015.1:0-33426 GCA_965603755.1 uncultured Arcobacteraceae bacterium | reverse complement strand
CTGATTTAATCAATGGCGTTATAATTGTAAGTGATTTTTCAATTAATTCTATTAGTGAGATTGATTTTGCTGTATTATCAATTTGAAATAGATCTCTAAAATCTTCTATTGTTGTATTTAGATGATCTGAAAATGTTAAAATATTGTTAAGTGAATCTCCTAACATATCATCTGTTAAAAGTCCAGTATCTTTATAAACCTGTGTTGATGTAACTGATGATGTTATTGCACTTAAAGGCTGTCTCCATTGGTGAATAATCATCTCTAGCATCTCACCTAGTTGCGCTTGCGTTTGTACAACTTGTAATATCGCATCTTTTTCAAGATTTTTTGAAACCTCTTTCTCTACTTTTTGTTCTAGATTTGTATTTAACTCTTCTAGTTCTTTTGTAGTTTTTTCTATTAAAATAGAAAGTGCTTGAGTTCTATGCAGACTTAAATCATCTACATATGATGGATTATTAGTAAATATATCTGATGTTATATCTTCTATTTTATTTTTACTCTCTGATATTGCAACTATAGTCATTGTTTGATTTAAAAGTTGATTACTACAACCTTCATCGCCACAACTATGATAAAATTCTCCATATGTAAAAAAACCACTAATTGGTGCTAATTCTCTAAGTGGTAATATCTCTAGATTTATATCATTTTCAAGTAAAGCTCGTCTTGCCATACATGAGTATATAAAAATTGATTCTATAGGATGATCAATAATGCTTTTTACATTTTCAAGCCCTTTATTGATAATCATCTGAACATCACCATGTCCAAATTGAACTTCACTTCCCTCTTCAATATTTCCAGCAAAACTTAAACTGCCATCATCATGTTTCGCTAAAACAGCACGAGCTATATTTAACCCATCTCTTTTAATAACAAGTGGAAATTCAATTCCAATAGCAGGTAGAAGTCGACCAATATCTTCACCTAAATAGTATTTATAAAAATCTACTGTAGTCATACCTGCAATTTTATATACTCTATTTTTTTCAGATTTTTCAATAATATGTTTTTTACCAACTTTTTCCCAATTGAAACTATAATCAGTATATACATTTAAATCTTTATTATGTAGTGAAGCAGCAACTGCTCCTTTTGATGTTATCTCATCTTGGGTAAACACAAATGTTTCTTCAAACTTTGAGTTATCCCCAGCCATTCCACCAGATACAATAAGATCATCATTTATAGATGAGATACCCTTTAAAAACTCTTCCCCATTGGTATTTAATCCATCACTAAATGCAATAAGTAGTTTTATATCATTATTTTCGTTTTTGAATGATTGTATAAGATTTTTACCAGTTGTAAAACTAGACTCATTATAGGTAACTAGTTTTGTTTCAATTTTTGTTTGCTCAAATATTGAAAAAGATATAACAGTTGAATTAATTATAGAACCTCTATTTGATATTTCACCACAAGTTGTTGAGCCTATTATTTTGGCATTTGGTAAGTTATTTAAAATATTATCTACTAAGGTTAATATATAATATTTCTCATTATGGGATGTAAAAATTTGAATTAATAAATTATCTTCAATATTAAGATTATTTTTTTTAATAAATATTTCTAAATTTTGAGGTGTTTTATATTCTAATGTTAATGTTGTCATTCTTTATCTTTC
This sequence comes from uncultured Arcobacteraceae bacterium, assembly GCA_965603755.1. GTDB lineage: Bacteria > Campylobacterota > Campylobacteria > Campylobacterales > Arcobacteraceae > JAIOSF01. Next base: position 31,793 of record CBFDEF010000015.1, on the reverse strand, counting down.
ATCAAATAATTTTACTAGTAATACTCTTAATTATATCTGAATAAATGTAATAAATATGTATAATATTTATTCTTTTAATTTTAAGTTATCTGTTGTATAATCATAAAAAATCTTTTATAGATAAACACAAAGGAAATTGAATGGCAAAGTCAAAAGAACACAGTTTTGATATATCAGCAAAGTTAGATATGCAAGAGATGAAAAATGCAATAGTACAAGCTCAAAAAGAGGTTGATAATAGATACGATTTTAAAGGTATGGAAAAAGAGATAGATTTAAATATTGGTGCAAAAGTTTTAACACTTCTTAGTTCAAGTGATAATAAAATAGATGCAATGAAAGATGTTTTAATCTCTAAAATGAATAAAAGAGGAGTATCTATAAACTCACTTGAAGAGTTAAAAAGTGAAGATGCAAGTGGAAATAATAGAAAATTTTCATATAAAATTGTAGATACAATTGAGGGTGATGAAGCAAAAATAATCCAAAAAGAGATAAAAGGATTAAAACTAAAAGTAACAGCAGTAAATCAAGGTGAAGAGATAAGAGTAAGTGGAAAAAATCTTGATGACTTACAAAAAGTTATGGCTCACCTTAAAACATTAGAACTAAAAGCACCTTTAGTATTTGATAACTTTAGATAGTAGATGTCAATATTAAGTATAAAAAATTTATCATTTTCGTATGAGAAAGATTTAGTTCTAGAGGATATAAATCTAACTGTAGAAAAGAATGATTTTTTAGCAATTATAGGTCCAAATGGTGGAGGAAAATCAACTTTACTAAAATTAATTTTAGGGGTAAATAAAATTAAAATAGGTGAGATGAAAATATACGATAAAGATGTAACCTCCACTATCACATCATTTGGATATGTCCCTCAAAATACAAATATAAATACTGATTTCCCAATAAAAGTTATAGAAGTTGTTTTAATGGGACATGTTCAATCAAACAAACCAATTTTTGGTTACGGAAAAAGTGAAATTGAATGTGCTATGGGCTCTTTATCAAAAGTTGGGATGGAAGAGTTTGCAAACAGTAGAATAGGCTCTTTATCTGGTGGTCAAAGACAAAGGGTAATGATAGCACGAGCATTATGTTCAAATACAGATGTTTTAATTTTAGATGAGCCAACGTCAAGTATTGATGTTGAAGGTCAAAGACAAATATATGACCTATTGAAAGTTTTAAATGAAACAATTACAATTATAGTTGTAAGCCATGATATATCTATTATTTTAAACTATGCAACAAAAGTAGCTCATGTAAATAAAACATTAACATATCATGATGTTAAAAATAAACACGAGTTTGGACAACATGATGCTTTTGATATATCTGATGAACATTTTTGTGAAGTTGAACTTTTACAGATGTTAAATAAGAATAGTAAAAAAAAGAGTTGTAAATGTTAGATGCCCTAAATTATGAGTTTATACAAAATGCTATAATAGCAGGAATTTTAGTTAGTTTTGCAAGTGGTATTATAGGTTCATTAATAGTGGTAAATCGTATGGTGTTTTTAGCTGGTGGAATTGCACATACCTCGTACGGTGGAATTGGGCTTGCAGTATATTTTGGTTTTCCAATATTTTTAGGAGCATCGTTGTTTGCTGTAAGTGCCGCACTCTTAATGGCATATATTACGCTAAATGAGAGAAATAGAATAGATACATTTATAGGTTTAATATGGGCTGTTGGTATGGCTATAGGTATTATATTGATCGATTTAACACCTGGATACAATGTAGATCTTATGAGCTATCTTTTTGGCTCTATCCTTGCAGTTAGTAGTGATGATATATATATTATGTCAGGATTACTAGCCATCATAATATTTGTAATAACCTTTTGGTATAGAGAGATTTTAGCAGTATCTTATGATAGCGAATATGCTAGTTTAAGAGGGATAAATGTAAAACTATTTTATACCGTTATTTTGGTATTATCAGCTTTAACTGTAGTAGTTGCCATAAAAGTTGTAGGGCTTATTTTAGTTATTGCACTATTAACAATACCTATATATATAGCAGAAAAGTTATCAAATTCACTAGCTTCAATGATGTTTGTATCTGGAGTATTATCATCAATATTTACATTGGCAGGATTATGGTTATCATACAACTATGACCTAACATCGGGGGCTAGTATTATTATGATAAGCGCATTATCTTTAGGTGTTTTTTTAGTGGGAAATAGCTTGCTTAAGTATAGGTATTAAGATTAATACCTATAGTTTAAAAAATTCTGGCATAGTTTTCATTACAAATGGATATTGATTTAGCATATTAACCATCACATCATATACAACAGTAGCATCTTCTGATGCATACTTAATTTGTCCACTTGATAAATCTTTGTTTTCCCAATTTGATCTTGACATTCTTTTTGATTTTTGCAAATTTTTATTTAAAAATATTGAAGCTGATTTTTTTGCTCCAATAGCTTGTTTCGAAGAAAGTTTTTTTAATATATCTTCAATATCAATTGCTGATTTTAGTTTAATCTTAAATTGATTGTATAGTTCTTGTTTATCTCCTGTTAATCCTGTTCCAATTTTGATAATATTTTTATCTTCTAATAATAGTAGAATAGGGGTGATATTATCAATTTGTTTTATTTGGATAATATAACAATCTGTTTCATTTGCTAATTGTATTACCGAAATACCATTAGATTTTTGACCTTTCTTAAATGTTGGTTTTTGTTCACTATCAAACCCTATAAAAGGTGTAGTTTTCATAGAGTTAATTGCAAGTTCCAATTGTTTTGAAGTTTTTACTATATGAACTTTTCTATTTTCTACAGAATAATCTGCTTGTAATTCAGGAGATTCCATTTTTGGTGAATCTAAAAGAGCAAAAAACTTTACAAGCAGATTTAAAGATGCAGAACCATTTAACAAAATATTTGTTAATGCGTGCTCTAATTGTTCTTCATAATCATCTTCAGAAAACTCACGAATTATATTTAGTCTGCGTTGATTTGATAATAACTCTATATTTTTAATTTTATATTCCTTATTTTTCTAATATTTTGATATAAACTATTTACCTAATAACTTATCCATATCATTTTGTGTTAAAGTAGTTACTTCTAATGTAACTGCTTTATCATATTTACTCCCTGCATCTTCCCCATATATTAAATAATCTGTTTTTTTAGATACTGAACCAGAAACTTTAGCTCCAAGTGATTCTAGCTCTTTTTTTATAATTCCACGACTTACACTCATTGTTCCAGTTAAAACAACTGTTTTATCTTTAAATGGGTTTTGAGATATTACAACTTTTTCTTCTATTGTAGGTTCTATGATAGAGAAAAGTTTTTCTATTAAAGATTTATTTACTCGTATAAATTCCAGTAAACTATTAGCCATTTGTTCACCAATACCATCTAGTTCTATTAGTTTTTCAAATGTTACACCTAAAATATCAAGTCCAAACTCTAAACATATTTGTCTACTTGCTACTTCACCTATATGTTCAATTCCTAGTGCATTTACAACTTTATACAACTCTTTATGTTTTGTATCTTGTATTGCACTTAAAAGGTTGTTGATCTTTTTCTCTTTAAAACTTTCTAGCCCTTCCAAATCTTCATATTTAAGTTTGTACAAATCAAGTACATCAAATATCTTCTCTTGTCGTACTAAAAGTTCAACTATTTTTATCCCTAATCCATCTATATTTAAACAATTTTTACTAGCAAAATAGATAATACTATTTACAACACGACTTGGACAGTCCATGTTTTGACATTTTATTAAAATACCCTCATCAAAAAGTTCAGCACCACAAGTAGGGCAAGAAGTAGGGCGGATGATATTCTCTTCATCTCCATCTCTTCTATCTTCTAAAACTTTTGTTATTTTAGGGATAATATCTCCACTTTTTATGATAATAACTTTATCGTTGATTTTAAGACCAAGTCTCTCTATCTCATCAAAGTTATGTAAAGTAGCTCTCTCAACTGTAGAGCCATCTATGTGAGTAGGTTCTACAATAGCAACTGGTGTAATCACACCTGTTCTTCCAACTTGTAGTATTATCTCTTTTAAAGTTGTAACCTTTTCAACAGCTGGAAACTTATAGGCACATGACCATTTAGGAAATTTAACTGTATATCCTAATTCACTTTGTGATTCTAAAGAATCTATTTTTATAACCATACCATCAAGACCCATCTCTATACTATCTCTTTTGGCTATGATTTCATGATAAACTTTTTCTATATCTTCTACCGTTTTGCATATTTTTACAATAGGTGGTCTTGTAAATCCTAAAGAAAAAATAAATTCCATAACTTCACTACTTTTTTCAAACTCTAAACTATTTTCACCCACACCCCAAACTTGAAAAAATAGTTTTCTTTTTGCTGTAATTGTAGAATCCAACTGTCTTAAACTTCCAGCAGCTGCATTTCTTGGATTTGCAAAAGTTGGTTCATCGTTTTTTATTCTTTCTTGGTTTATAGTGTCAAAATCATCTTTTTTGATAACAACCTCTCCACGAATTTCAATAGTCCCATCATATGGTATTTGAAGTGGAATAGAGTGTATAGTTTTGGCATTTTGAGTTATATCTTCACCAATAGTTCCATCACCTCTTGATATTGCTTGTTTTAATAAACCATTTTCATAAATAAGATTTAGGCTCGCCCCATCAAACTTTGGTTCACATACAAAACTCATATTTTCAGTCACTTTTGAAGCTCTTTTTATCCAGTCTTCTAACTCTTGTGTATCAAAAATATCCTCTTGTGACCACATACGGCTTAAATGTTTTGCTTTATTAAAACCTTCAGATACACTACCTCCGATTCTTTGTGTTGGAGTATTTGGATGTACAAGTGCTGGGTTTGCTTCTTCAAAAGCTAATATTTCTCTATTTAGTTTATCATACTCTTCATCTGTTGCTATTGGGTTGTTATTTACATAATATGCTGTTGCATAGTCTATTAATTTTATTATATCTTTTTTGTATTGTTCATGTGTCATTTAGTGTCTCATTTAATATTTCATTTTATTTTGGTATTATATCACATAAACAACACGATTTTATATAAAAAATTATCAATAAGAGGAAGTTTAAATATGAGTTACGCAGATATATTAATAATAGGATGGAATCTAAACGCTTTGATGTTTATGATAAATCTTATCTTAGCAATAGGTGTTCTAAAATCAAATGATCCAGTATCATTATCTAAAGAGAGTGAAACATTAAGAGAGTTAAAAGAGGAGTTTGATGATTGTTACCCAAATAGAAGATATGATACTCTTATAACATACCTAATTCCGTTTACTGCATTTTTTAGGGTATCATTTAGAATGTTTGAGATGAAGATGTTTTTTGATAAAAATGAAGGTACAAAAATGTATGACTTTATGATATATAAATATCAAACAGATATAAATAGAGTTAAAGATAACTAAAGTTTTCATTCTCTATTTATTTTCTTCTCTTCTCCCCCCCCCATTCTCTATTATAAAAATTAATACCTAAAACTAAACAAATAATTGTTACAAATCAACACATAGAAACAAGAATAATAAAATTTATTATATAGAATTATATATCTTATAGTAATAAATTATGCCATATGGTATTAACTTATAGAGTATAAATAATTATTCAAATGAAGAGCTATAGGAGTACAATTAGAATATCGAAAGATAATCACACAATGGTTACAAAGGAGTAGCAAAATGGAGATACAGACAGTTAAGAAGATGGAGAAAGAGGCTATAAAAAGTAGCGGAGTTGATTTTATAAGGTTAGGATTTGCCCTATTTTTTATGGTGGCAGTTTTAAGTTATAGTTTTTTAAGTACAGGTGGAATACCAAACAATATGTTCTTGGCAATTGCAGCATTATTTGGGGCTTATATGGCTATGAATATTGGTGCAAATGATGTTGCAAACAATGTAGGACCAGCAGTTGGTTCAAAAGCACTTACTATGGGTGGTGCTATTGTTATTGCTGCAGTTTTTGAAGCAAGTGGAGCTTTAATAGCTGGTGGTGATGTTGTAAATACTATTAAAAAAGGTATTATTGATATCGATGCTTTTGGTGGTAATACGGATTCTTTTATTTGGGCTATGATGGCTGCACTTTTATCTGCTGCTTTATGGTTAAACTTTGCAACAATGGCTAAAGCTCCAGTTTCAACTACTCATTCTATTGTTGGTGGAGTTATGGGTGCTGGTATTGCTGCTGCTGGATTTTCTATAGTTGCATGGGGAACAATGGGGAAGATTGCTGCATCATGGATAATCTCTCCAGTTCTTGGTGGTATTATTGCAGCTGTATTTTTATTTTCAATTAAAAAAACAATGGTATATAAAGAGGATAAGATTAAAGCAGCCGCAGTATGGGTGCCAGTATTTGTGGCTATCATGTCATGGGCATTTGTTACATATTTAACATTAAAAGGTTTAAAGAAAATATGGCCATCAATTGTTGATGTGCTAGTATTTTTACCAGAAGCTAAGAAACCATCATTTATGGTTGCTGCTATTTTTGGTTTAATTGTAGCTGCTGTTGTATATGTAATTGTTAAAAAATCAGTTGCTGCAAGAGCTGAAAGTTTAGAAAATAGTAGAGCTGGTGTAAATATGTTATTTACAGTACCTTTAATTTTTGCAGCAGCACTTCTTAGTTTTGCTCATGGTGCTAATGATGTTGCAAATGCTATTGGACCACTAGCTGCTATTAATGATGCTGTTATGACTGGTGGTATATCATCAAAAGCTGGAATTCCTCTTTGGGTTATGGCAGTTGGTGCAATAGGTATTGCAATAGGTCTTGCATTATATGGACCAAAACTAATTAGAACAGTTGGTAGTGAAATCACAGAACTTGATCAAATGAGAGCATTCTCTGTTGCTATGGCTGCATCTATTACAGTTATTATTGCTTCTCAATTAGGACTTCCTGTATCTTCTACACATATTGCAGTTGGTGGTATATTTGGTGTTGGATTTTTAAGAGAATATTTAGCCGAAGCTGATAAAAGAGATGATATTGCTATGGGTAAAGAGGTTATTATAGATGAGAAAAAAGTTTTAAAAGCACTTAATGGTGAGCTTAAAAGTTTAGAATCAAAAAGTGAAAAAGAGAAGTCAGATTATGAAAGAATTGTTTCACTTTATCAAATGATTGATTCAGAAGAGGAAACAATTAAAGAGGCTAAGAAAAGTTTAAAAACTGCAGAAAAAGTACAGTATGTTAAAAGAGATGCTGTTAAGAAAATTATCGCTGCTTGGGTTATAACTGTGCCAGCTGCGGCACTATTATCTGCATCGATATATTTTATGATTAGAGGTATTGTTTTATAGTAAATAGTAATATATTATAGTATAATTGTGAAATGTTAGAAAAAATGAAAAAAATTATATAGGGGGTAATTTAGTATATGTTAAAAAGAATTTTATTACCAAGTATGATGATTATACTTGGTTACGGTTTTTGGGTAAGTCCTGATTTTAAAGAGATATCAGCAGGTGTTGCTATCTTTTTATTTGGTATGATAACTTTAGAGGAGGGGTTTAAAGCTTTCTCTGGTGGTACTTTAGAGAAAATATTACAAAAATCTACAGATAAATTACATAAAAGTATAGGTTTTGGATTTGTTGCTACTGCAATAATGCAGTCTAGTTCTTTAGTTTCAGTTTTAACTATCTCTTTTATTGGGGCTGGTTTAATTGGACTTGCTCAGGGTATTGGTATAATTCTTGGTGCAAATATAGGTACGACTACAGGTGCATGGCTTATGGCTGGGTTTGGTCTAAAAGTAAAAATATCAGCTTATGCTATGCCTATGCTTGCATTTGGTGTGATATTAATCTTTCAAAAAGCAAAAGCACTTAAAGGGATAGGTTATATTTTAGCTGGACTTGGATTTTTATTTTTAGGTATCCACTATATGAAAGATGGATTTGAAGCTTTTAAAGCTTCTGTTGATTTAGCATCTTTTGCTGTTGATGGGTTTAAAGGTTTAATGATATTTATAGGTATCGGGATATTAGCTACTGTAGTTATGCAGTCATCTCATGCTACTATTGTACTTATTTTAGCTGCTTTATCAGTTGGACAAATAACTTATGAAAATGCACTTGCACTTACAATTGGAGCAAATATAGGTACAACTATTACTGCTGTTATTGGATCGCTTAGTTCCAATATAGATGGAAAAAGGCTAGCAGGAGCTCATTTTATTTTCAATGTTGTTACTGCTGTAATTGCTGTTATTTTTATTGATCAAATAATGTATATAGTTGCAGTTATTAGTGATTTCCTTGGAATAGCTGCTGATAATCACACATTAAGATTAGCTGTTTTTGACTCATTCTTTAAAATTATGGGTGTACTAATGTTTGTACCATTTGTTGATAAACTTGTAAGTTTTCTTCAATCAACTGTTAAATCTAGTTCAGTTAAATATGATATAAAATCAGATAATGCGAAATATCTAAATGACGCAACATTAGAGCTTCCTGCAACTGCAATGATAGCAATTAAAAAAGAGACAATCCATCTTTACACAAATGCTTTTGAGATTATTACACACGGTTTAAATTTAAAGCGTTCAAATATAGTATCAGCAATCCCATTAGATGAGGTGGTAAAAGATGTTTATAGTAAAAGTGTTATTGATATTGATGATTTTTATAACCGAAATATAAAAGGTATATATGGTGAAATTATCGATTTTGCCACAAAAGCCCAATCTCAAATGTCTACAGAGAATATAGAGCTTTTATATAAATTAAAACTTGCAAATAGAGATATTGTTGAAGCTGTAAAAGATACAGAACATCTTCAAAAGAATTTGGTAAAGTATTCAAATAGCACAAATGAGCATATCAAAGAGCAGTATAATATTATTAAAAAAGATTTAGCTGAACTTCTAAGAGATATTGATACAATATCTAAGATGAGTGAAGAGGATGAGATTATTTTACTTTTATCAAAAGTTAAAGTATATCTAGAAAGATATGATATCTTAGCAAATGGTACACTTGATAATCTAATAAGAAAAAGTTTAATCACTAATGAAATGGCGACATCACTTATGAATGATAGTACTTATGCTTACAATATTGGTAAGAATTTTATCGCTATGTCAGAGATTCTATTTATTGATGACAATAGTGATATGATTATTAGTGATGATGATGTTAATATGATTTTAGAAAAAAAGGATAATTAATGGGTATAGCAAAATTTATTAAAGATGTTAAAAACACTTTGGGAGTAGATGAATCAGATAAATCTGGTAAAAAGAAATCTATGAAAAAACTTTTAAAGAAATTAAATATTAAAAAAGATGAAATAGATAAAAAATTAAAAGGAAAATTAGAGAAAAAGGTAAAAAAAGAGTTGCAAGAGGAACTGGAAATAATTAATATTCAGATTAAAAAAGGTGATAAAATCTTGCAAAAACTTAACACTAAATAGAATATAATTATAAATAAAAGGGAGCAATAATGGAAGAAAATAATGATACAGTATTTGAAATAGATGGTAAAAACATTACATTAGATGAACTAGTAGATGTGTTTAAAAAATCAAAATCTGATAAAAATATGCAGAATAAAGCAGAGAAGAAAAGAAATGATGAGAAGGAGTTAAAACCATATCAAGCAGAACTTATAAAACTTCAAAAATATCTTGAAGACAACGGTAAAAAAATGATTATACTTTTTGAGGGTCGAGATGCTGCTGGAAAAGGTGGAACAATAAGAAGAGTTACACGATATATGGATGAGAAACATTATAGAGTTGTTGCCCTAGGAAGACCAACTGAAGAGCAAAAAACACAATGGTTTTATCAAAAATATATTCAACATTTTCCAAGAGGTGGTGAGATAGTTCTATTTGATAGAAGCTGGTACAATAGAGCAATGGTAGAGTCTGTATTTAACTTTTGTACACAAAAAGAATATGATGACTTTATGAAAGGTGTTAAGGGTTTTGAGAAAGACCTAACAAGACAAGGGACAATTTTAGTTAAATTGTATTATAGTGTTACAAAAGATGAACAAGCTAAAAGGTTCGAAAGAAGAAAAAACGATCCATTAAGACAATGGAAACTTAGTGAAATAGATATGCAGGCTCAAGAGAGATGGGATGATTTTACAAATACTAAGTATGATATGATAAAGCAAACTCATTCTCATAATGCCCCATGGACAGTAGTGCGATCAAATGATAAACATAAAGCAAGATTAGAGTCTTTAAAAGTTATTTTAAACGCAGTAAATTATGATGGGAGAGATGAATATCTTCAGTTTGCATTAGATTCTGAGATTGTAATATCAGGAGCAAGAGAAGTTGAGATTATGGATGCTCAAAGAACAAGCAATGGTAAGTTTATAGGTTAATTAAATCAAAAAAGGATAAAAAATGGGACAAAATAGAAGTATAATAGATGATGAGTTTAAAGATGAAGAGGAGTTAGATACAAGTAAAAAGTCAAAACATAAATCTAATAATTTTGAAAGAAAAAGAGATAAGATGAAAGAAAAAGGTAACAAAGTTCAGATTTGGGTTAAAAAAGAGACTCTTGAATATGAAAAAGAGTTAGCAAAGTTACAGGTTGAATTGTTGAAATTTCAAAATCATGCCAAAGATAAGGGTCTTAAAATTTTAATGATCTTTGAAGGTCGAGATGCTGCTGGAAAAGGTGGTACTATAAAAAGAATCACAGAACATCTAAATCCAAGGGGTGCAAGGGTTGTTGCATTAGAAAAACCAAGTGATAAAGAAACATCACAGTGGTATTTTCAAAGATATGTAAAACACCTTCCAGGTGCTGGAGAGATAGTTTTATTTGATAGATCTTGGTATAATCGTTCTATGGTTGAACCTGTTATGGGATTTTGTACTGAAAGACAACATCATAAGTTTTTAAAAGATGCACCAGAATTTGAACAGATGATTGTTGATGAGGGAATTCAAATATTTAAATTTTATTTTTCAGTATCAAAAGATGAACAAGCAAGAAGATTTAAAGCAAGAGAAACAGATCCTTTAAAACAATATAAGCTATCTCCTGTGGATAAAGAATCACAAAAGTTATGGGATGAATATACTTTGGCAAAATTTATGATGTTAAGTGCAACACATACAGAATCTGCTCCATGGACTATCGTAAAAAGTGACAATAAAAAAAGAGCAAGAATTAATTGTATAAAACATATTTTGAGTTTTGTTGATTATCCAAACCAAATCTCTAAAAAAGATATTAAAACAGATGATGAGATTATTGTTTTTGGTAGAGATGAAGCAATAAGAATGGAAAAATTGTTTAAATTTTCACTAAAATAATTTTAACTATCTACTCTTGATTTTCAAGGGTAGGTATATCCCTTAGATTTCACTACTGCTTTGAGGTAAGTGTCATCTCATATACCCACTTTTGTAACGCACGCATATCATCATATATTTTAAATGATAAGTCAAGTATCTCTATAGAAAAAAATGTATTATCAATAGGGTATTGTTTATAGGCAAACATTGCACCGTAAAGTGATAAATATATGTGACTACTGTTTTTATCAAAACCTTGTGGTACTCTTTTAAATTTAGGCTCAGGCAATAAATAACCTTTTGATTTAAGATCTTCAAGAATATTGTGTAGTTCAACTCTATTTTTTTCAATCTTTATATATTCTCTATATGTTTTAAGCAGAGGCGGTTTAAAGTTTCTAATACCTGAAGCTATAAAATATTCATCTTTATCATAGTGCATATAAAAACTACTGCTTTGCATCCTGTGACCTAGACCTTGCCAAAAAAGAAGTCCGATTTTACTTTTCATTGGTGTTTTATCTTTAGAAAATCTAACATCTCTATATATTTTAAATAAAGAGCCACTAACTTTTGCTTGGGCCTTTATTGTGGGTACTAAGATTTGTAAAGTTTCACCCATATCTTCTACAAAATCAATATTTGGTTCGTTTATATATTGTTTCCATATATGACGGTTATCTTCAAACCAAACTTTTGTATTATTTTCACCTAACTCTTCTAGGAACTCTATCCCTTTTTTACTAAATCCATTAAATTTCATAGCGGTATATTAACAAAATTAGTGTACAATTTGCCTTATGAAAAGTACAAAAAAAAATATAATGATTTTAAGTGTTGTTGGATTCACAAGTTTATCTATTTTATTTAGTGGCTGTAGTAGAACTGCAACTACAGGATTTGAAAAAGACCCAATCTATGCTCAAAATTTACAATACACAAAAGTTGGAAAAATAATTAAAAATAATGAGGTTGAGTTTCTTGCTAATGTAACTTATCTAAATTCAGTTAATAGTTCAAAATGGGATAATGGTAAACAAAACTTTTTAGTAGGAACATATATTACAAATCCAGATACTACAAAATATACAGCAACAATGAATACCCAACTACCAATTCAAATAGAAGATGTCAAAAAAGATAGCGCTATTTACAAAGGTATTGCACTTGTAAATAAATGGGCAGATTATAAAATAATATCATTTAATGATATAGATGAAAAACAAGTGGTATTAAGATATAGCAGTTCAAGTGATAGTAGTGTTAGATTATCTTTCGAAAAAGAGTAAGATACTACTTTATAGTATCATCTTGTAAACTATCTCTTATTTTTAAAAACTGATCAAGGTTATCAAAAAATATATCAATTAGTTTTGGATCAAAATGTTTACCCTTCTCCTCTTTAAAAAGTTTAAATATTTTCTCATCATCCCAAGCTTTTTTATATACTCTATTACTGCCTAGAGCATCAAATACATCTGCAAGGGCAGTAATTCTTCCATAGATGTGTATATCATCACCTTTTGTCTTATTTGGATATCCAGTTCCATCCCACTTTTCATGATGTTCGTAAGCTACTATTGTCGCCATTTTAAGCAAAGGTCTATTTGAATGTTTTAGCATATCATATCCAAGCTTGGCATGAGTATTCATGATTTCTCGTTCATCTTCATCAAATCTTCCAGGTTTATTTAAAATAGAATCTGGTATTCCCACTTTACCAATATCATGCATAGGGCTTGCTTGCTTTAACATCTCTGCTTCTTTTTCAGGAAGTCCATAATATACAGCTAAAAGTTTAGTATATTGGGCTACTCTTTTTACATGGTTTCCAGTCTCTTTACTTCTAGTCTCACCAATAGCACCCATTGTAAAAACTACCTCTTTTTGAGTAGTTTCTATCTCATAATTTAATTGGTTTATCTCTTTTAATCCATCTTGCACTTTTGCTTCAATAACATCAACAGATAAGCCTACATTTTTGTTAACTTTATAAGCAACTATTATTATAATTGTAATTGTAAAAACAAGTAATATAATTATTGTTGAATATATGGTATTTATAAAACTTGATGATAGTTTATTTATGTTATTTTGTATATTTTTATTTACTAATTTGTTTAAGTTGATGATATTTAAAATCTTTTTAGTTACTTGTCCTGATAAAAGTTCAATCTCTTTTACTCTTATTGTATCATTACCAATTTTTTGAACAATTTTAATATAACTATCTATTTGCTTATTATTTATAGATTTTTTTATAAAATAAATCTTATTTAGCCACTTATCTAAAGAGATTTTATCTTTGTGTTGATATAGTGTCTCTTTGCTATAGTATTTTAAATCGCCAAAGTTTTTTATTAAAGATATATCTTTTGTTTTTTCAATAATGTTTTCAAGTTCTCCTCTGAATTTTTTTTCAATAGGATAATCTTTTTTGAAATGATTATATAATAATATTTTCTCTTTTTGTAAATTGTATATATTATCAAATGCAATTTCAATATCTTTTTCATTATTAAATAGTGTGTTTAAGTTTTGCGATATTATTTTAACTTTGTGAATATCTTTTATAAAGTTATCCATAAAATCATTTTTATCATTTATAATAAATTTAAATTTAATATCTTCAAAATCTTTTTCATATTTAGAAAAGTTAGTTTTTAATAAATTTAAGCTCTTTATATTCGTACTTTGAGTTGCATCTATTAGTATATTATTCATAGTTTCTTGATAAGATACTAGTTTAGAGATATTTGTTCTTGATTGATTATTCTCTTTAATCTGATATAGTATTACAGAGTTTGTCGCAGCAATAATAACTACAAGAAAAGATATTAGTAAAAAGCTAAATTTTACAAGTTGTTTTATATTCATTTTAACCCTTTTAATTTATTATATTCAAAAGTTTATTAAAGCTTATCTTCTCTTTTTTATTTATGTGGTTTTGGTATACAAAATAGTTTGTTAATACCTTTTTCCCGTATTTTTTAGTTTCATCATATGGAAGTAGTTCCATACTTAAATATGGTTCATATTTACCTTTTTTAAAAAGTTCTGTTTTTAAAATTCTTCTAGTAAATCCAATACCACCATTATACGCATAAGCGATAAATAAAGGATGATTTAACCTCTTTTCTAAATATTTAAGATGATGGGATGCATACTTTAAATTTGTTTTTGGATTTAGTTGATTATCTATGTTGTAGTTTTCATTTAATTGTTTAGATATTGCTTTACTTAAAAAAGGCATAATCTGCATTACACCCATCGCATATGCACTAGAAATAGATGTTGGTATGAAACGACTCTCTTGTCTTCCAATTGCATATATTAATGATTGTTTATCTTTTGATAAATCATCTAAATATTGCGTATATGGTGTAACAAAATATGAGTTTTTATATCTATCATATCTCTCTTTTACAAAGGCCAAGTGTCCTAGAGTATCTTTTGTATTAAAAAGATCACTATATTTTAATAGTTTTTCATCATCCATTTTTTTACTATCTTTTAAAACTTTTAGCCAGTTAAATGGGATAGTTGTATCAAATGTTTTTTTATTATTTAATTTGTTTTTAGTTTGTTCAATATTAAAAATAACATTGTTTAAATCTTTTTTTACAATATTATTTGCATATAATGAATAAAGATTTATATCCCAACTTGAAGCTAAAGTATCTAAGTACTTTTTATCATTTGTTAGTTTATATTGCCAAAATGTTATATTGTCTTTTTGCATCTTATAGTATGCTTTACTATATGCATTGTCAAGATATATAAGTGCCAAGTCCTCTTTTTTATGTCTTATTGCATTAATTGCAAGATGAAATACAGCTTTATAGCTTAAATTCTCTGGGGTTAAATTTAGCAATGATATTTGGGCTTTGTTCATTTTTAAATTTGTAACAATTAGTTTAATTGTTTGTTCAAACTCTTTTTCATCTCTTAGTTTTTTAAATGTTTTTAATGAAAAATATTGATTGAAATATTTAACTCTATATTTTCCTCCAACTTGATTAAAAGTATTAAAAAAAGTATCATTATCACTCTCTTCTAAACTTTTAAAAGGTATTGGTGAGTTTAGAATTTTAAGTTTTTTACCCAATAGTGGATACTCTATATCAACTTTTTTGATAATCTTCTCTAAATTTGTTTTTGAAAGTTTAGTTGCATCATAAACACTTAAACCAGCTTCAATACAATATGCTTTTTTATCTATTAAATCTTTTGTTTTAGATTGCATACAAGATTTATACTCTTTAAGCGTTTGATCGTTTGATTTAGATATATATCTAAAAAATAGTTTATTGTTAAGAATGTTTATTTGCTTACAAGCTTCTAAGGCTTGATTTGGTGTTATGTTTTGGTCAAGGTATCGCCAAATATAAAAATCTTTTGCAATACTTTTAGGTTGTTGTTTTAACCACTGTAGTGTAATAGTATCACTTGCAAATATGTTTATTGTTAATAGTAAGAATAATAGTTTTTTCATATTGCATTGTACAAAAACTTATATTAAAAATTTATTGAATAAAAAGTGTAGATTTATTTAAATATTTTTAATAAAGTGTATAAGTTTTATTGTTGTTTTAATTTTACAATAAACGTTGAATTAGGAGCTTTAGATTCTAACTCCAATGTTCCATTATGTTGGTTTATAATATCTTTTGCAATATGCAGCCCCATACCAAGTCCACCTAACTCTTTATCCTTTACAAGAGGTTCAAAAATAGTTTTTTGTTTTGATTCTTTTATCCCTCCTGCATTATCAGTAAACTCTATACAGATATGAGATGATTGATTTTTTATTTTTATATCTAAACTATTTAAATTATAATCTTCTTTTTTTATCAATTCATCTAAAGCATTATCTATTATAATCATAAAAACATGTTTAATACTTTTTATATCAACCTTAGTTTTAAAAACTTCTTCTATTAAATTATCATCAAAAATAGATTGATTATTGATCGTACAGTTTGTTGTTTTTTTGATTTTTTCTCTGTGTGGATTTAGAGCTTCATTAACTATTGTATATATATTATACTCTTCTATCTTATCAAGTTTAGTGCTAGTTAAATAGTGCAAAGAGTTTGTTATATATCCTATATTATCTATACTTAAATTTACTTTTTCTAAATCTTCATTTAGGTATTTTTGTGATTCTGTATTTTCAATATTTTCTATCTCATAACCTATCATCTCTAATCCACCCTTACAAGTAGTTAGTGATGTATTTATCTCATGTGTTAATCCAGATGATATATTTTCAAGAGCATCTAATCTTTCATTTTTTATAAACTTCTCTTGCATATCTTTTATCTGTGTAATATCTTTTTGTATTGATAGGAAGTTTATTATTTTACCAGTGTGATCTTTTATAGGTGAAACAGTCCATCCTACATCATAAGTGGTACCATCTTTTTTATAGTTTATATTATCACCTCTAAAGGGTTCACCTTTTAAACAATGTTCTTTTAGTTTATTTGTCATATCTCTTTTAGTTTTTGGGCCTTGTAGTATATAAGGTGATTTACCAATAATCTCATTATGTGTATATCCTGTCATCTCTAAAAAAGCAGGATTTACATATTCAAATTTTAAATTTCTAAAATCCGCATTTGTGATTGCTATTACATTTGTTGACTGTAAAAAAATATGCTCTAAAAGTTGTTGTGATGGTAAGTTTAAATCATTCATAAAAAATTATAACTTTTTATTATTTAAATAAGTCTTATATTAGTCCCAAAAAAATATTAAAAAATATATTATTTAATTTTTTACAAAAGGTAACAATTTTTCGATACAAAGTCCCATAGCAGTGCTTTCATATCCTATAACAGTTTTGATATATGGTTTACAAAAACCTTCAACCATAATAGCTCCAGCTTTGCCCATACATTCACCACTATTGATATAGTTATCCATATCAATAGTATTAAATTTTTTAAATTTGTAGGTTGTTGTTGATATATCAAATATATATGTTTCTTTTGATTTAAATATCATACAAGTGATTATAGATACATCATTATTACTTTGTATATTTAACATCTTTCTTGCATCATTTTTATCTTTTGCTTTCCGTAAGAGTTGGTTATTTGAAGTAACAACAGTGTCTGCAACTAATAGTGGCATATCATCACATCCGTATTTATCATACAACTCATCAAATTTACCTTTAGTTGCAATTTTTACAAACTCTATAGGGTCTTTTGAAGTTATTTGCTCTTCATCGAAACTACCACCTTGCTGGATAAATTCAATACCATTTTGCTCTAATATTAACGCTCTAGTTTTAGAGTTTGAACCCAATCTTAACATCTTTTCAACTTTCTTGTATAAATTTTTAGAAAAATATATGATATGATAATTGCAGCAATTGTACGAATTGCAATAACCATAGTAAAGTCTGCACCAAAAATCACAAATAATAGTGTATCTTCAATAATAGCATGACAAATCATTAGAAAAGTTCCTATATAAAATAGATCCTCTTTTGATATTGCTCCACTTTGTGCCTCTTTTATAAGAATACCTGCACCATAAGTAATGCCAAGAAATATACCAACCATTAAAGAGAAACCTTTGCTTACATTTTTTTCACTTTTTTTGATAAACTCCCTAGTTTTTATAAAGTCCATTATAAATATAAGAGATATAATAAGTACAATAATTTTAATACTTAAAATAATAGCACTATTAAATGAACCAATTAAAAGTGAGGTGAAAGAATCATAAGTTGTTTTTTCGAATATTGAACTAGATAGTGTTGCTTCAAACCAACTACTTGGCATTAAAGAGACTAAAAAAGCTACAAATAAACCAACAAAAAATCTTAGTAAATATGAGTATATATTTGATATACCAATCTTTTTCATAATAATACTTTCTACAACTAATGAGTGACAAATACCTAAAAATACTGCTAATATTGACCATTGGTGAGGTGTTAAATCTAAAGGTGCTGCAAAAGCTACTGCAGCATAAAGATTTAAAAATATTCCACTAATAATAGCAAGTGAAGTTTCGGCAGGAAGACCAATGATTGATGTAAAAGGTTCAATTAAAAATGATATATAAGATAATGTATTATAAAAATACAATATATCAGCAATTATATAAATAGGGATTACTAGTTTTAATATTATCCATGCGCTTTTAAGCGATGTTTTTAGTGTTTCTTTGTAGTTCATAAGTGAAATTATATCAAAATTTAGTATAATCTATCTTACTAAAGGAAATATAATGAAAGAGATAATAGAATTATTTAAAAAGCATAGAGATACCATAGAGAACTATTTAGTTACAATAATTGAAAACAACTCCTTAGAGTGTTCTGATAAAAACAATATAAAAGCATCATTTTTACGCCTTGAATCTTTACAAACAGTTTATTTAATAGGAGAAGATTTTAAGCAAATAACTCCAAGTTATTATCCCCATTCTCAAGATGAAACAAGAGTAGGGATGAATAAAAAAAGATATTTTTCAAATGTAATATTTAATGAAAAAAACATATATGTAACAAATCCATATTTACATCATAAAACAGGTAAGTCAAGTATTACAATTGTAAAAAAATTTGATGATAAATATGTTGTGTTTGATGTGGATGTACTTGGTATGCTTGAAGAGTTACGATTAATTGAACACAATACAAAGTTTGATAAACTTAATAGGTTTGTATATTCTCTTGGTGGATTTTCACTAGCGCTTGTTAGTATATTTTTAATTATATATGGAATATATATATTTTTAACTGTATTTTTTTTATCAAGTAGTAGTTTTGTACTTGATGAGATTTTTAAATCTATTGTATCTATTACTCTAGGCCTTGCCATTTATGATTTAGCAAAAACAATTATTGCCCATGAGGTACTTTTTAAAGGGATTGGTACAGAGGATACAAATCAGTACAAAATATTAGGTAAATTTTTATCTTCTATTATTATTGCTCTATCTATTGAATCTTTAATGGTAGTTTTTAAAATAGCACTTGGGGATTATACTGAGCTTGGTTATTCATTTTTCCTTATACTTGGAGTAACTATTATGATTATAGGTTTAGGTATGTTTCATAACTTTACAAGGTCTATGTGTAGTAAAGAGTAGAAACTTAATTACAATTTACTTTTAGTCTTGCATATATTTAGTATAGTTTTTCTTGTGAAGTTGATTTTCTAAAACTTCTAGGAAAAATACTTCAAAGAATAAACCTAAAGCTAAAAACGTATCTATAAGATAAGATATGATCAAAATATTACAAAAATATTATTATTTAAAGTAATTAATGATATTATTATTATAAATTTAAAATATATTTTCCGAGGAAATTTTATGAAACTAGTTCAAAAAATCAGTGCTGGATATGCAGTAATATTAGCATTTATGATTATCATATCTATTGTTGCTTACAATAGTTTAATATCAATTGATCACTCAGTTAAGTGGGTAAATCATACTAATGAAGTGATTGATATTGCAAATTCTGTTGGCGGGTCAATGATTGATATGGAAACGGGTCTAAGAGGTTTTTTGATTACTGGAGAGGAAAATTATCTGGAACCTTATTATGCAGGAATAAATAAATTTGATAAACTTATTGAAGATGGTAAAAAGAAAACAAGTGATAATCCAGAAGCAGTAAAACAATTGGAAGATATAAAAAATATTGAGTATAAGTGGACAAAGTATTCTAAAAAAATGATAGCATTAAGAGAAGAAGTTCTAAAAGGTGAATACGCAATAGAACACTTTAAAAAAGTATCTGCTAGAACTCTTGGTAAAGAACTTTTTGATGCTATTAGAATAAAGCTTGCAAATCTAGATAAAAAATTTGGAGATGAGCATAAGGGTAAAGATCTTGTAATGGAGACAACTTTAGCTCTTGTAAATATGGAGACAGGACAAAGGGGATTTCTTTTAAGTGGTAAAGAAGAGTCCCTTGAACCATATATAAATGGTAAAAAAGATTTAGTAAAATCTCTAGATATGATGCAAAGCATAATATCAAATACAAAGGTGACATATTCTGATATCAATGATATTAAGTATTCTGTAGATGAGTGGCAAAGAAAAGTAGCAGATGTTGAGATAAGTGCTAGAAAAGCTATGAATCAATATACAATAACTAATAGTGATATAACCAATGAGATAAAAAAAGATGAAGGTAAAACTAATATGGATGCCATCAGAGAGGTTTTAAATAAATTTATTGAAAATGAGAGAAAGTTATTGACACAAAGGGAGCAAGAGCAATACAACACAATACTATTTGGTGAATATTTTACAATTATAGGAAATATATTAACTATACTCATATGTATTATTATGGCTTTTTCAATCCATAGAAATATTAATAGTTTACTTGCACGCTTTCAAAATGATCTTATGGATTTCTTTGATTATCTAAATGAAGAGAAAGATGATATTAAACTTTTAGATCAATCAACAAATGATGAAATAGGAATTATGAGTATTGCTGTTAATAAAGGTATTGAGCGTACAAAGATCAATATGCAACATAAAGAGATAGAAAACTGGAATAAAACAGGTATCACAGAGCTTAATCAGATCTTAATAAACCTTAATACACAAGAAGAGATTAGCAATGGGTCAATTACTTTTATTAGTAACTATATTAATGCCGGTGTAGGGGTATTTTATATCTATGATGAGATAGAAAATTCTTTATTTCAAAATGCAAGTTTTGCTCATGTAGTAAGAGATGAACTTTCAACTAAATTTAAACTTGGTGAGGGAGTAGTGGGTCAGGTTGCTATGCAGAAAGCTCCTATTTTACTTAAAAATATTAAAAAAGATGAAGCACTTATTACTACAGGTACTATTACACAACACTCATATAGTACTTACACATTTCCACTTATATATAACAGTAAATTATATGGTGTAATTGAAATTGGTTCATTTGAACCATTTGAAGAAAAAGTGCTTAATTTTTTAAATTCTATTGACAAAACAATTTGTATCTCACTTTCAATTGCAATTCAAAATAAAAAAGTACAAGAGTTACTTGATACAACAAAAAAAGCAAATGAAGAGTTAGAGATTGTAAATATCAATATGCAAAAACAACAACAGCAGTTAGAAGAAGCAAATGCTAGTATGGAAGAGCAACAACAGCAGTTAGAAGAAGCAAATGCCAATATGGAAGAGCAACAACAGCAGTTAGAAGAAGCAAATGCTAGTATGGAAGAGCAACAGCAACATTTAATAATAAATGAACAAAACTTAAAGCTTCAAAATAAACAACTAGAAGATACAAAAAAAGAGATAGAACAAAAAGCAGAGGAATTAATACTTTCAAGTAAATACAAATCTGAATTCTTAGCAAATATGTCTCATGAACTTAGAACACCTCTTAACTCTATTATATTGCTATCTTCATTACTTAAAAGAAATAGTAAAAATACTCTTGTGTCTGATGATATAAAAAAAGCAAAGACAATTTTTGAATCAGGAAATGAACTTTTAAGGTTAATAAATGATGTTCTTGATCTTTCAAAAGTAGAATCAGGTAAAATGGAAGTTATCGTAGACTCATTTGATAGTAGTAAGTTTTTAGAACAGATGAAAGATGTATTTGATTTTACAGCAGTTGATAAAGGTCTTGAATTTAAGATAGTGGATGAATATAAAGATATAATTCACAGTGATAAAGATAGAATATCACAAATAGTCAGAAACCTTATCTCAAATGCTTTTAAATTTACAAAAGAGGGGTCTATAACTTTAAAAATAGCACCTTTAAAAGATTCCCAAAAAGAGATAGAAATTTCAGTAATCGATACAGGTATAGGTATACCTAAAACAAAACAAGACCACATTTTCAAAGCATTCACCCAAGCAGATGGAAGTACTAGTAGAGAATATGGTGGTACAGGACTTGGTCTATCAATATCTAGAGAGCTTTCACATCTTTTAGGAGGAACTATAGGGCTTTATTCCGAAGAAGGGAAAGGGAGTACATTTAGTATTAATCTCCCTTTATTAGAATCAACGAATAGTAAAAAAATAGAAGAGAAAGTATTTAAAAAAGAGGAAACATCAATCTTAAAAAAAGAGACAAAGGTTGATTTTCAACAATCTAATATCAAAGATGATAGAAAAAATTTAAAAGATAGTGATGAAGCGTATTTAATAATAGATGATGATAAACCATTTGCTGAAGTTGTTTATGATGAGATTAAAGAAAGTGGTTCATCAGCATTGATAGCACTTGATGGTGCAAGTGGACTTGAGCTTATAAAACAATACAACATAAAAGGGATAATGCTTGACCTTACACTTCCAGATATGGATGGGGTTGATATATTAAAAGTGCTTAAATCTAATAATGAGACAAGACATATCCCTGTACATATAATATCTTCAAAAGATAAAGATACCCATACTTTAGAACTAGGTGCAATAGGTTACCTTCAAAAACCAGTAGTTGATGGAGATATAGATGAAGTAATCTCTTCAATAAATCATTTTCAAGAAAAAAAGATCAAAGATTTACTTATTGTTGAAGATGATAAAGTACATAGAGAAGCATTGATAGAATTAGTTGGAGAAGGTGTAAATATAAAAGGGGTACAAAACGCTTCACAAGCTATAAATGAAGTAAAAAAAGAGATATACGATACTGTCGTAGTTGACCTTGGATTGATAGAAGGTAGCGGTTATGAGGTGTGTGAATATATTAAAAATACCCATCCTGAACTTCCTATTATTATTTATACAGGACGAGATCTTACAAATGATGACAAAGCTAAGCTTCTAGAATACAGTAATAGTATTATTATAAAAACAGCAAATTCTAATGAGAGAATACTAAACGAAATAAATCTTTTTTTACACAGGGATGAAAGAATAAATCAAAATAAAGAAGAAGTCGTGATGGATTCTATCAATCTTGAAGATAGGAAAATACTTGTTGTTGATGATGATATAAAAAATATCTTTGTGCTTGAAGCAGCACTTCAAGAGTTTAATGCAACTACATATAGTGCATTTAACGGTAAAGAAGCTTTAGATCTTTTAATTGAAAAAAATGATATCAATCTTGTATTGATGGATATTATGATGCCTGTTATGGATGGTTATGAAGCTATAAAACAAATAAGAGAAAATGAAACTATAAAACATATTCCGATTATTGCAGTTACTGCAAAAGCTATGAAAGAAGATAGAGAAAAGTGTATCTCTTTAGGGGCGGATGATTATATGTCTAAACCTATTGATCTTAATATTTTAGGAGATCTTATAAATCAGTGGAGTTTAAAAAAACATAAATGAGCGTATTGATCCAGAAAAAAGAGAGTATTACTAAGGTCATTGTTGATACTCTTGAAAATACAAAGGATATAGATACCCTTCTAGAGCTTTTAGATAAAAAATTAAATATTGAAATCAGTTTTTTTAATATAAAGGTACTTCCAAAAGAGCTTATTTTAAAACTTAATGAAAATAAGAAAAACATTAAGATATTTACAAGTGAGTTGGTGCTTAAAAACTATCTTATTAGCCTTGGATTTGATCTTGTTTATTGTGATAATTATAATAGTAAAAAGAATAAAGAGTTAAGTTTGGAATACCTCGCCATAGGTGGTAGTGCTGGAAGTTTAAAAAAAATTATAGATATAGTAAGCTCTTTAACCTCTTCAGGTTTAAGTGTATTTATAATTATGCATCAAAAGGGAGATCAAAAGAGTAACCTTTCTGATTTACTTCAAAAATACACTAGTCATTATAATGTAGTAGAGGCACAATCTGATATGCAAATTGAGCCATCTACTATTTATATAGCGCCTTCAGATAAACATATGATTGTTTCAGGAAGGTTTATATTTTTAACTGATAGTAAAAAAAGGAATTTTTCAAGACCATCCATAAGTAGCACCTTTGAATCTTTGTCAAATGAATTTAAAAACTCACTTCTTTGTCTACTAGTTTGTGGATATGGAAAAGATGGAAGTGATAGCTTAAAATTGGTTTATAAGAATAATAGTGTAATTATTATTGAAGATGAAAATGAATGTGAGGCAAAAATGATGCTTCAAAGTGCTATTGAAACTACTTATTATGATCACATATTTTCTATTGAAAAAATAAAAGAGTTTATACATAATAATATAAATCGTATTTTTTTTAGTGATGAAGAATTGATAATTTTTTTAAAAAAAATAAATGAAAAGTATGAGTATGATTATAGTGGATATAGCCTAAAGCATATAAAAAGAAGAGTAAATCTTTTTTATACAAGGTTAAACTCTTTAAATTTTAATGAGTTTGAGCAAAAAGTATTGGAAGATGTTAATATATTTAAAGACCTTTTTTTAAATATATCTGTAAATATTACTACATTTTATAGGAATCCTGAACTATTTAAGTATTTACGGCACGAGATACTTCCAAAACTTGATAGTTTTTTAAGTATAAGGATATGGTGTGCAGGGTGCAGTAGTGGTGAGGAACCTTACTCATTAGCAATATTTTTAAAAGAGTTGGGACTTTATGAAAAAACAACTATATATGCTACTGATATAAATTCTGAAATATTAAATTCTGCAAAGAATGGACTTTATTCAAAAGAGGCTTATAATAGGTTTTTAAAAAACTATTATAAAGCTGGAGGTGATGAGAGTTTTAGTTCTTATTTTAAAGATTATGGTGAATTTGTAGAGGTTGATGATGAGATAAGGAAAAATATCCTTTTTTTTAAGCACAATCTTGTCAAGGGTGAAAAGATAAATGATTTTCAACTTATCTTTTGCAGAAATGTAATGATATACTTTGATACAGACCTAAAAATGAAGGTTTTTGATCTTTTTCATGAGTCTATGGATACTTACAGTTTCTTAGTACTAGGGGAAAGTGAATCTTTAAGAAAACATGAAAAATATGAGATAGAGGATGAAGAAAATAAAATATATAGGAAAAAAATATGAACAGATTAACATTACTGGGAGTTGATGATATAGAAGCAAATAGAGTATCTTTACACTATTTAATAGAGGAATATTGTAATGATATAAACTTGATATTAGCCTCAAGCGGTGAAGATGCTTTAAAAAAAGCATATACTAATGATATTGATCTTATTGTACTTGATATACAAATGCCAGGACTTGATGGCTTTGATACTGCAAAATATCTTAAATCAAATCCTAAAACAAAACATATCCCTATTATATTTTTAACTGCTGCATTTAAAAAGGATGAGTTTCAGCAAAAAGGATTTGAAGTAGGTGCTATTGATTATCTTACAAAACCTATTGAAGATTTACAATTTATAAATAAACTAAACCTTTATAAAGAGGTTATATTTAAAACTAAAGAGCTTGAAAAAATGAATGAAGAGCTAAATAAAAGTCTAAAAGAAGCGATAGAACATAAGGAAATTATTCAAAAGCAGCAAAAAGAGCTTGAAGATAAAAATCGTTTTCTTGAAGAGTTGTCTGTTACTGATAATTTGACAAAACTATATAATAGAAATAAACTAGATGAAGTGTTATCTATAGAAGCTAATAGATCAAATAGATTTGAACATGCTTTTGGTGTAGTTATAATTGATATAGATTATTTTAAAAGTGTAAATGATCTGTATGGTCATCAAATGGGAGATACAGTACTAAAAGAGTTTGCAGATATATTAAAATCTAATTCAAGAAAGACTGATACTGTTGGTAGATGGGGTGGCGAAGAGTTTTTAATAATATGTAGTGAAACTAATTTAGAGGGGATACTTTCTTTTGCCCAAAGTATAAGAGAAAAAATATCTTCTTTTCCTTTCGCGATAGGTGAGAAAAAAACTGCTAGTTTTGGTGTCTCTGTCTATAAAAAAGATGAGAATGTTGAATCAATGATAAAAAGAGCAGATGATGCACTTTATAATGCTAAAGAGAATGGACGAAATAGGGTTGAGTTTTTATAAGGTTTTATAGTACTTATATTTAGTGTAAAATTAATTTACTCGTATAAACCTACAATTAAAGATACATTTGCTAGAATAATTAAAAATAATTAAAAATAATTAAAAATAATTAAAGGTAATACTATGATTAGTAAAAAAATAATAAAAACAAACATAGTTTTAACTGTTATATTAACAGTGATTTTTCCAATAGTTGCAGGTTTATTTATAAACAGTATTTATCCTGATAAAATAGTAAATATACTACTTCACTCTGGACTTGAGGTATCAGGTGGTGTTATAGCTATAATTATATCTATGATGTTTTTTATTAAGTATTCAAGAAATCTTACACTTACACACTTTAACTACACCTCTCTTGCGCTTTTAACAATGGGTATAATTGATATTGCTCACGGAATGGTATCTCCAGGGAAAATGTTTGTTTGGTTACATTCAACCGCAGTATTCTTTGGTGGAATATTTTTTATAAGTGTTTGGTTAAAAGATACAAAGGTCACTTTAAATACATATAAACTTTTACCTATAGTTGCAATATTTTTTGCAGTAATTTTTTCCATAGTATCTGTTCTATTTCCAAGTCTAGTTCCTACTATGTTAAATGAAGATAAAACATTCAGTACAACTGCTAATTGGCTTAATGTTATGGGTGGAATTGGATTTTTCATAGCTTCAATTAAATTTATAAAAGGGTATATAGATACACAAGCAATCGATGAGCTTTTATTTGCAGGTGTTACTATGCTATTTGGTATAGCTGGGATACTTTTTGTATCGTCAGTTGTTTGGGATATGCAGTGGTGGCTTTGGCACTTTTTAAGACTCGGAGCTTATGTAGTAGCTTTATCTTATCTATATATTGAGTTTAATAGAGAGGTAAAAGCTATTGAGGAAACAAACCAAAAATTAAAAAAGAATAAAGAGTTTACGGATACTATCTTATTAAACTCTGGTCATGCTATTATCACTACAGATATAAAAGGGAACATTACCCTGTTTAATAAAAAAGCAGAAAATTTACTTGGATATAGCTCAAGTGAAGTTGTAGGGATATGCACTCCAGTACTTTTTCATCAAAAAGAGCAAATAGTGCAAAGAGCTAAACAATATGGAGATGAGCAAGGGATAGAACTAGAACCCGGATTTGAAGTGTTTACATTCAAAACTGACCTTGGAGTTGAAAATCTTAATGAGTGGATTTATATCTCAAAGGATGGAAAAGAATTTCCAGTAATGTTAAATATCACTCAATTAACAGATCCAGTTACCCATACAACTATTGGATATATGGGAATAGCTGAAGATATTTCTCAAAGGAAAAAGAAAGAAAAACAGATAAAAGAGTATCTAAACCTTATAGATAAAAACATCATTACATCTACAACAGATCTAAAAGGTAACATCACTTATGTATCTCAATCATTTTGTGATATAAGTGGATATAGCAAAGAGGAACTATTAGGTAAAAATCATCGTGTAGTAAAACACCATGATATGGATGAAAAAGTATATAAAGAGCTTTGGAATACAATCTCAGAAGATAAGAGATGGTGTGGTGAGATAAAAAATAGAAAAAAAGATGGTGGGTACTATTGGGTTGATGCAACAATAACACCTATTTATGATGAACAAAAAGTAAAAGTGGGATATACTGCAATAAGGCAAGATATCACAGATAAAAAAATGATTGAACTTATATCAATTACTGATGGTCTTACAAATATATATAATAGAAGGCATTTTAATGATGTTTTTCCAAATTTAATACAAACTTCAAAAAGATCCCATGAACTACTTTGCTTTTTAATAATGGATATAGATCATTTCAAACAGTACAATGATACCTATGGACATCAAATGGGTGATGATGTACTGATTAAAGTGGCTGCTTGTATAAAAGACTCTTTACATAGAGAGGAAGATACCTGCTTTAGACTTGGTGGTGAAGAGTTTGGAATATTATTTAAAGCTTCAAATAAAGAAAATGCATCTAATTTTGCAAATACAGTAAGAGAAAATATAGAAAATCTTAAAATTGAACACTCAGGAAATAGTGCTAGCTCTTATTTAACTGCTTCGATGGGTCTAGTATGTAAAAAAGCAAGTGATATTGAGGGTGATGACGTAGCTTATAAACAAGCAGATGATCTACTGTATGAGGCTAAAGAGTCTGGTAGAAATAAAGTAGTATGTAACTAAAAGGGAAAGATGATGTTTAAAAATTTAAGTACAAAGAATAAAGTATTATCTCTTATATCTATATCTTTAGGTATATTTATGATTCTACTTATTACAAGTATATATTTTGCAGAGCAAGATGATCTTATAAGAGAAGAGAATATCTTAAAAAAAGACACTACTACTGCTTATAATAATATACTTTTTAATTATGATATATTTTATAAAAGTAAGTTAGAGGGTATAATAAATTCTAAAGGGGTAAAAGAAGCTATAAGAAATCAAGATAGAGTAATGCTTCACTCACTTTTAGAGGAAAAATGGGAAATCTTAAAAAAAGAGAATAAAAGTATTAAGATTTTACACTTTCATAAACCAAATGGCTTAACACTTTTGCGAATGCATAAACCAAAAAAGTACAATGATAATATAGCTAAAAAAAGAGCTATGTGTAAATATATCCATAAACATAAAAAAGCTATCAGTTCATTTGAAGCAGGTATAAATCTACTTGGATATAGAGTGATGGTACCTGTATTTGATAAGGGACAATATATAGGAGCTTTAGAGATTGGGACTAAAGTTGACTTTGTATTGGAGCAGTTAAAAGAGTTTTATGGTGTTAGTGGAGTTATTTTTACAAAAAAGGCAAAAATATATGATAAAAAACTTATAGATAAAAGTAAAAAAATCATTGGAAACTATAGAGTTGAGAGTAATAACTTAGAGGATAAAGATCTCTTAAACTATCTCCCTTCAAATTATGATTTAAATACAAATACTAGAATACAAAAATATGGTAAGATATTTGATGTTTATGTTTTAAATAACAAAGATTTTAAAGGGGATAAAACAAGTTCTAAAACATTAATCTTTAATGATGTTACAGCTATTAATGATCACTTTATAGATGCTATCATAGAAACAGTTGTATTACTACTTTTGTTCTATTTTATACTTATCTTAACTCTTAAATACGGATTTGAGAAGATTCTTAATAAAATTGATGAAACTACAAATGATCTAGAGAAAAATGTATCATTTTTAAAATCACATCAACTCGCAATGGATGAATCAAGTATAGTAAGTAAAGCAGACTTAAAAGGAAATATAACTTATGTAAATGATAACTTTTGTAAAGTTTCAGGATATACAAAAGAGGAAGTTATAGGTAAACCTCATAGTTTACTAAGACACCCATCAAATCCAAAATCAACTTTTGTAAATTTATGGGAAACAATAAAAGCAAAAAAAGTTTGGAAAGGAATATTGCGAAACCAAGGTAAGCATAGTGATTATTGGGTAGATATTTCAATACTTCCAATTTTAGACAATGATAATAATATCGTTGAGTATATAGCTATAAGACATGATATAACAAAGATGATTCATCAACAAGAAGTACTTGATAGTGCAGCAAATACAGATACCCTTACTGGACTTGGAAATAGATATAAACTAAACAATGATATAAAAAATAGTATAAATCCTGCCCTTGCTATTTTAAATATAGATGGTTTTTCTCAAATCAATGATTTTTATGGTCATGAGAATGGTGACATAGTTATAAAAAATCTTGGAATTTACCTTGATAAGTTAAAAAATGATAAAAACTATACTTTATATCATCTTCAAGGGGATGAGTATGTTTTATTTAATCAAAATGTAGATAAACAGAAATTTATAGATAAAATAACTCAAATAACAGCTTTAGTCTCAACTGCTCCTATAATATTAGATAGTGAAGAGATATATTTAAATCTAAGCACTGCAATCTCTTTTGAAAGTAAAGAAAAAATACACACAACAGCAGATATGGCACTAAAAATTGCAAAAAAAGAAAATAAAAATATTGTTGTATACAGTGACTTTATATCTTTAAATGACCAGTATCAAAATAATATGAAATGGGCAAAAAAAATAAAAGATGGTTTAGAACAAGATAAATTTACCCCAGTATTTCAACCAATTGTAAATAACAAAACAAAAAAATGGGAAAAATATGAAGCATTAGTTAGATTAGAAGATGATGGAAAACTTGTATCTCCATACTTCTTCCTTGAAATTTCTAAAAAAACAAAACACTACACAGGTATAACAAAAGTGATGCTAAAAAAATCATTTGAGATGTTTAAAGATAGAACAGAAGAGTTCTCAGTAAACTTAACTATTGAAGATATTTTAAATGAAGATATAAAAACATATATATTTGATATGCTTGAAGAGTACCAAATTGGTAACAGAGTTGTATTTGAGATAGTTGAATCAGAGTCTATAGAGAACTTTGAACAAATAGCAGTCTTTATAGAAAAAATAAAATCACATGGCTCTAAAATAGCAATAGATGATTTTGGTACAGGATATAGTAACTTTGAGTATCTTATGAAAGTAAAAGCAGACTATATTAAAATAGATGGAAGTATGATTAAAGATATTGATACTAATACAGATGCTCAAATGGTAGTATCTACTATAGTGGAGTTTGCAAAGAAGATGAATATGAAAACAATAGCAGAGTTTGTAGAAACACAATCTGTACTTGATAAAGTAAATGAATTAGGAATTGATTATACACAAGGGTATTTTTATAGTGAGCCTAAAAGAGATATTGACTAATTTGATGAAAACAATAAAATATAATAATGAAAATATTACACCTTCAAAAGTGATATGTATAGGTAGAAACTATGTTGAGCATATAAAAGAGTTAAACAATGAAACACCAGATACCATGGTGGTATTTAACAAACCAAACTCTGCAATATCAAATAAACTAGAATTTATAAGTAAAGATACAAGATTTGAGGGTGAAATCTGTTTTTTAATAAAAGATGGAAAGATAGGTGGAGTAGGTTTTGGACTTGATTTAACTAAAGCAGATACTCAGTCTATGCTGAAAGCAAAAGGTTTACCTTGGGAGAGAGCAAAAGCTTTTGATAACTCTGCAGTTTTTGGTGAGTTTGTATCTTTTAATGGTGATATAAAAACATTAAGACTTGAATTATTTATAAATGATAAGCTTATCCAATTTGCTAACTATGATTTAATGATATACAAGCCTAAAGATATGATAGATGAGATTCAAAGTTTTATGACTATAGAAGATGGTGATATTATTATGACAGGTACTCCAAAAGGGGTAGGGAACTATAAAGTCGGAGATAAGTTTATTGGTAAAATCTTTTCAAATGATACTTTGCTTATAGAATCATCTTGGAGTGTATAAAAAATCACAAGCATAGTAGTACAGTTAAAAATGTACTACTTGTAGTTATAGAAATAGACAAGTTTAATTAAAAACTTGCCCACTCATCATCATTACTATTTGATACTACTGGTTTAATAGT
>CBFDEF010000014.1:0-34103 GCA_965603755.1 uncultured Arcobacteraceae bacterium | reverse complement strand
TCATTTATCCAGCCTAGAGTTTTAAGTCTATTTATTACTTGATTTCCTCTAATTAATGCATATTTTAAATTTTTTGTTGGGTCATAAAAGCTTGGTGCTCTTGGAAGCCCAACTAATATTGCTATCTCTTTCTGATTTAGTTGATCTAATTCTTTATGAAAATATCCTAAAGATGCTGTTCTTATACCATAATATCCATGTCCAAAATATACTTGGTTTAAGTAGCGCTCTAGAATCTCCTCTTTTGTTAATAAAGTTTCTAATCTTAAAGATAAAAGTACCTCTTTTATCTTTCTAATTAATTTTTTATCTCTAGATAATACCATAGTTTTTACGAGTTGTTGTGTTAAAGTACTTGCCCCTTCAACAAGTGCCATCGCTTTTAAATCTTTAGCAATTGCTCTCATTATAGCATCCACATTAATACCATTATGTTCAAAAAAGTTTGTATCTTCAATTGCAACTAATGATTCTACAACACTTGATGGTATATTTTTATATTTTACAAAAAGTCTATGTTCGTTATCAAATATATTACTAATATGTTTATTGTTTTTATCAAAAAATTGTGTAGTTAATTTTGGTTTATAATTAATAATTTTATCAATATCAAATCTAATTTGAGAATATAATGTCATTAGCCATATCATTACTGCTACAAAGATTACTGTTAAAAGAAGAAAAAACTTTTTTATCATTGTCTATATTCTCTATTCTTAAAATTACTTTTTAATAATTGTTTTGTATATTGTGTTTGTGGATTGTGAAGTATATCAGCAGTTTTTCCATATTCACAAATATTTCCATCTTTTAGTATAGCTATATCTTCACAAATATTTTTAATAGATTCGATATCGTGACTAACAAAAATAATTATAAAATCAAGTTTATTTTGTAAAGTTTTTAGTAAAGAAAGAATTGTATTTTTACTTTTATCATCCAATGCAGTTGTTGGCTCATCCAAAAGTAAAATTTTTGGATGGTTACTTAATGCAATCGCAATAACCACCCTTTGTAGTTGACCACCACTTAATTGACTTGGAAATTTTTGTTTTAAATCTATATCCAACTCTACTAAATTTAAAAGTTTATCAATTTTATCTTCTGTACAAAAAAATTGTTTAACAATTTTTGTCATTGGAGACAGTGATGTAAATGGATTTTGTGGGATAAAACCAATATTGTTATAGTTTAATTTAAAATCATTTTTATATTTAAAATTTGATTTTAGATTAGAAGGGAGCATATGTAGTATAGCTTTAAGAGTAAGTGATTTTCCACTTCCACTCATACCAACTAATGCAAGTGAAGAATTTATAACTATTGAATTATCAATACTTTTCAAAAGATCAACTACAACTAACTTATCATTAGTTATTTTTAAATCTTCTATAACAAAATTGGGCATTTTATATTATTTTCTTGTAAGGTCGTAAATAGCTTCAACTAATTTATCAAATTTAATCGGTTTATTTAAAAATATATCAGCTCTATTCTTTTTTTCGATTAACCTACCATGCCCAGATACAACAATAATTGGAATATTTGGATTTGTCTCTTTAATAGTATTTATCATAGTATTTCCTGACATATTTGGCATTCTAATATCACTTATTATAATATCTGGAGTCTCTTCATTAAATTTATTTAACCCATCAAGACCATCAACAGCAGTTCTAGTAGTAATAAAAATTTTACCAAGTGTTGAAGACATGATATCTCTTATATCTTCTCCATCCTCTACAATCAGTATATTTAAATCTTTTAGTTCATTTATTATATCTTTTAATATCATATAATTATCCTATATTAGTGTATTATCCATTTTGTCTGGAATATCAATATTCATTAGCTTTAGAATTGTTGGGGCAATATTATTTAAAGCACCTTCCTTAACTTCTCTTACATTATCATCAATTATAAAACAATAAACATCACCCACTGTATGATTTGTTAAAGTATTTCCATCTTTATCTTTCATCATTTCACAATTCCCATGGTCACTTGTTAAAACTATACTATAACCATTTGCTCTTGCTTTATCAATTATTACACCTAACTCTTTATCAACCGCTTCAACCGCTTTTATACCAGCATCAAATACACCAGTATGACCAACCATATCACCATTTGCAAAGTTTACAACAATAAAATCTGTACCAGCTTCAATTCCATCTTGAACTGCTAAGCTAACTTCAGGTGCAGACATCTGTGGTTGTAAATCATATGTGCTAACTTTTGGTGAAGGAATTAATACTCTACTTTCACCTTCAAAAGGTTCCTCTAGTCCACCATTAAAGAAAAATGTTACATGTGCATATTTTTCTGTTTCAGCAGTGTGCAGTTGAGAAAGTCCATTTTTAGATATAACTTCGCAAAGTGTATCTTGAGGTATCTCTTTTGGAAACAACACAGGCAATGGTAGATTTTTATCATATTGTGTCATTGTTACTACATTTACTTTTTCTGACGCTCTGTTAAACTCAGTAAAATCATCTTTAGCAATTGCAGAACTAAGTTCTCTTGCTCTATCACTTCTAAAGTTTGCAAAAATTACACCATCATTTTGTTTAAACCCATCATAAGTAGCGAAACTAACCGGCTCAAGAAATTCATCAAAAATTTCATTTTCGTATTGACTTTCAATATACTTTGTAACACTTGTCGATAATTTGTTTTGAGCTTTAACTATAACATCATAAGCTTTTTGAACTCTATCCCAATTATTATCTCTATCCATTGCATAATATCTTCCACCAATTGTAGCAATCATAATATTTTCATCACAAATATCTTCAATTTGCTTAACATAAGTTTTGGCACTACTAGGAGAGACATCTCTACCATCAGTAATTAGATGCATATAGACCTTTTTATCATTAGAAGCACCTATTTTTGCCAATGCTATTAGATGGTTAATATGAGAATGAACTCCACCATCACTAAGTAAACCAATAATATGAATATTGTTTGAAGATTCGATATTCTTTTTTAACACTACATTATCTTTTAAGTTATCATCTTTTATTGCTAAATTTACTTTTACTAAATCTTGGTACAGTATTCTGCCCGAACCAATACTCATATGACCAACTTCACTATTACCCATTTGTCCGTCTGGAAGTCCTACATGTTCTCCATAAGTTTTAATCAAACTATATGGAACAGTATCAAATAACCTATCATAAGTTGGCTTTGTAGCCTTACAAAATGCATTATAATCACAAGAACTATTGTGTCCAATCCCATCCGTGATAATCAATATTGCTTTGTTGTGTTTCAACATATTTTTTCGCCTTAATATATTTTTAGATATAATCCCTTTTTATATTAAAAATACTAACATAATAGTACTTCAAAAAGGTTAAAATTTGTTTTATTGGTTCTATCGACATCTGGATATTAATATCTTTCAATATATCTCTATACGCGCAGGGATTGCTTTTTTTCTTGCCTTTTGTTTAACATTATTTGTTATGCCAAGATTTATTAAATGGGCAAAACAAAGAAAAGCAAATCAACCAATTTATGAGCTAGCTCCTGATTCACATAAATCAAAAGAGGGAACACCAACTATGGGTGGTATAGTATTTGTTGCTACTACACTAATTGCAACAATTTTAACTGCAAAATTAAATAACTATTATGTAGTAGGTGGGCTTATTACTATAGCTTTATTTAGTTTAATTGGTATAAAAGATGACTTGTCTAAAATATCATCTAATAAGAATGATGCAGGGTTAAGTGCAAAGATGAAACTAATTTTGCAAGTTATTGCATCATTTATAGTTATTGGTGTATTGTTTTATGCTAACCACTCTACTGAACTTTTTATCCCATTTTACAAATATGCTCTATTTGATATGCAGCTATATGCAATTATATTTTGGATTTTAGTTATGACAGCTAGTACTAATGCTGTAAATTTAACAGATGGTTTGGATGGATTAGCAACTGTGCCATCAATAATGGCATTTTTCTCATTATCATTAATAGTTTATATAACAGGTCATGCAATCATAAGCGGATATTTACTTATTCCAAATTTACAACATACTGGTGAGTTAGCAATAGTTGGTGCTGCTTTTATAGGAAGTTTAATAGCGTTTTTATGGTACAACTCACATCCAGCAGAAGTGTTTATGGGAGATAGTGGAAGTTTAGCAATTGGCGGATTTATGGGTTATATGGCAATAGTAGCAAAAAGTGAAGTGTTACTTTTGTTAATTGGATTTATTTTTGTACTAGAAGCAGTCTCTGTAATATTACAAGTTGGTAGTTACAAATATAGAAATAAAAAAAGGGTGTTTTTAATGGCACCAATACATCATCACTTTGAACAAAAAGGTTGGGTAGAAAATAAAATTATTGTAAGGTTTTGGATAATTGCATTTATGACAAATCTTTTAGCAATAGCTAGTCTTAAAATAAGATAGATCGGAACTGTATGAGAATTCTTGGAAAAGGTAAAACTGCATCAGCTATTAAAGATATATATAATGATGCTAAAATGTATGATGATAGTGATAAAGATAGTTTCGATATAAACAGTGATGAATTAACAGTAGTAAGTCCTGGTATCCCACCTTCTAACTATTTAGTTAAAAATAGTAAAAACTTAGTTAGTGAATATGACCTATTTGAATCTACTATGCCATTTAATATATGGATAAGTGGTACAAATGGAAAAACTACAACAACACAGATGCTACAATTTATATTAAAAGATAAAGGGAGTGTTTGTGGTGGAAATATTGGTACACCTTTAGCTTCTTTAGATAATAAATCTAAAATATGGATACTTGAAACGTCATCATTTACTTTACACTATACTACAATTGCTAAACCAAATATTTATATATTATTACCTATTAGTGATGATCATTGTTCATGGCATGGCAGTTTTAAAGAGTATGAACAATCAAAACTAAAACCTTTGAAAAATATGCAAAAAGATGATATAGCAATAATACCGTCATATTATAAGAGTTATAAAACAGATGCAAAAGTTTACACATATGAGAACTCAAAGGATTTATCAAAATTATTTAATATAGATATAAATAAAATAAAGTTTAATGAACCGTTTCTTTTAGACAGTTTATTAGCATTGAGTATAGAAAAGATGTTATTTGATAAAATTAGTTACGAAAAAATAAATAAGTTTATACAAGATTCACATAAGTTAGAAGAGTTTAAAGATAGAAAAGAGAGATTGTGGATAGATGATAGTAAGGCTACAAATATAGATGCAACTATTCAAGCACTTAAAACTTATAAGGATAAAAAGATATACCTAATACTTGGTGGCGATGATAAAGATGCAAATTTAGAACCTTTATTTAAAGAATTACTAAAATATGATGTTGAGATATTTGCTATAGGCAAAAATACAGAGAAGCTAAATAGTTTATCATTAACATACAATTTAATATCAAAAAAAATGTATGAATTAAAAGATGCGGTAAAAGAGATTGATAAAAAGCTTGATAAAGTAAGTGTTTCATTACTATCACCAGCTGCAGCATCATTAGATCAATTTAACTCATATAAAGAAAGAGGCGAAAAATTTAAAGAATTTGTAAATTCTTTAACGAATTAAGGTTTTTATAAGTTATGGTTCTATATAATTCCAGCACGAAAACAAACAAGCGGCTCGATAGCTCAGTCGGTAGAGCAAAGGACTGAAAATCCTTGTGTCGACAGTTCGATTCTGTCTCGCGCCACCACTTATTTGTTTAGTAAAAGCTTCAGTAGCTCAGCTGGTAGAGCAGCTGATTTGTAATCAGCAGGTCGTAGGTTCAAGTCCTATCTGAAGCTCCATTTTATTGTTAAAGTGTTCATCTTAAAAGATTAACGCTATACCAGTTTAATATTGGTGAGATTGGAGAGTGGTCAAATCCTTCGGATTGTAAATCCGACGCCTTAGGCTTCGAAGGTTCAAATCCTTCTCTCACCACCATTTAAATTGCGGGAGTAGCTCAGTTGGCTAGAGCCTCTGCCTTCCAAGCAGATTGTCGCGAGTTCGAGTCTCGTCTCCCGCTCCATTACAAATTACACTGGAAGCTGAGTTTATTCGGACATTCCAATAACTCAACAACAATCAATAAATTTTATTTATTATTAAATCCTATGTAAACATTTATATTTATTTTTAATTCAGGTTATATTAGATATAATTCGCCCACGTAGCTCAGGGGTAGAGCACTTGCTTGGTAAGTAAGAGGTCGTAAGTTCAAGTCTTATCGTAGGCTCCACTTATACAAATGAGTTTAAAATTAAACAAAACTTTCTCTTTGAATAGATTAGCTAAAGGCTTATCTACTCAGAGAGTAACTAAAACAAATTTAAGGAAAAATTATGGCAAAAGAAAAATTCGAACGAAGTAAACCGCATGTTAATATCGGTACAATTGGTCACGTTGACCACGGTAAAACTACTTTAACAGCAGCTATTTCTGCAGTTTTAACAAACAAAATGGGTGGAGAGATGATGGATTATGATGCTATCGATAACGCTCCAGAAGAAAGAGAAAGAGGAATTACAATTGCTACTTCTCATATTGAGTATGAAACAGAAACTAGACATTACGCTCACGTAGATTGTCCAGGACATGCTGATTACGTTAAAAACATGATTACAGGTGCTGCTCAAATGGATGGTGCTATTCTTGTTATTGCTGCTACAGATGGTCCTATGGCACAAACTAGAGAGCATATCTTACTTTCTAAGCAAGTTGGTGTTCCTTACATCGTTATCTTCATGAAT
This sequence comes from uncultured Arcobacteraceae bacterium, assembly GCA_965603755.1. GTDB lineage: Bacteria > Campylobacterota > Campylobacteria > Campylobacterales > Arcobacteraceae > JAIOSF01. The sequence goes on along the minus strand of CBFDEF010000014.1, from coordinate 27,335 downwards.
AAAGAAGATCAATTAGATGAAGAAGATAAAGAAGAGATGTTAGAGCTTGTTGAAATGGAAATCAGAGAATTACTTTCTGAGTATGACTTCCCAGGTGATGATACTCCAATTATTGCTGGATCTGCATTCCAAGCATTAGAAGAAGCTAAAGCTGGTAAAGACGGTGAGTGGACTGCAAAAATCATGGAATTAATGGATGCTGTTGATTCATATATCCCAACTCCAACAAGAGAAACTGATAAGCCTTTCTTAATGCCTGTTGAAGATGTTTTCTCAATTGCAGGTAGAGGAACAGTTGTAACTGGTGCTATCTCTCAAGGTACTATTAAATTAGGTGAAGAGATTGAAATCGTTGGATTAAAAGATACTCAAAAAACAACAGTTACTGGTATTGAAATGTTCAGAAAAGAAATGGAATATGCTGAAGCTGGTGATAATGCTGGTCTTTTATTAAGAGGTATTAAAAAAGATGACGTTGAAAGAGGACAAGTACTAGTTGTACCAGGTTCAATTACTCCACATACAGAATTCAGATGTGAAGCATATATTCTTTCAAAAGAAGAAGGTGGAAGACATACTCCATTCTTTAGTGGATACAGACCACAATTTTATGTAAGAACAACAGATGTTACTGGTTCTTGTGTATTACCTGAAGGTGTTGAAATGGTTATGCCTGGTGATAATGTTGAAATGACAATTACTTTAGTTTCTCCAGTTGCACTTGAAAAAGGTACTCAGTTCGCTATTAGAGAAGGTGGTAGAACTGTTGGTGCTGGTGTTATCGCTGAGATCTTAAAGTAGTCTGGAATGGGTGATAGAATAAAAATTGGTTTAAAATGTGAAGAGAGTGGTGACATTAACTACACAACAATGAAAAATCCAAAAACTCATACTGAAAAGTTTGAAGTAAAAAAATATAGTCCAAGACTAAAAAAACACACAACTCATAAAGAGATTAAGCTTAAATCTTAATTCTTTATGGTACAATCGCGACCTGTTAACGCAGGTTGTTGATGACTCTTAAGAAAATAGGCCAATAGCTCCAATGGTAGAGCACCGGATTCCAAATCCGGGTGCTGGGGGTTCGAGTCCCTCTTGGCCTGCCATTAAACAAAAAAACAAATTAGTAAAAAGTAAAAAGTAAAAATATTTAATAATTTTTATCTTTTAGTTTTTATTTAACAAGGTATTATTTTGAACAAACTTATATTAGCTTACAAGCAAGCAAAAGATGAATTACATAAAGTAATTTTTCCTATTAAAGAGCAAGTGAAAAGTGCTTATTTATCAGTTTTTGTAGTAGTGACAGTTATATCACTATTTTTGGCTCTTATTGATGCAATCATGTCAGTAAGTTTATCTTCAGTAATGAATTAAGAAAGGCGTATATAAATATGGCACACAATTGGTATGCAATACAAACACACTCAGGTAGTGAGTTAACAATAAAAAGAGCGTTAGAGCAACTTTCAGAAGATTTAGATGATGGAAGAATAGAACAAGTTCTTGTTCCCACAGAAGATTTAATTGATATTAAAAAAGGTAAAAAAACAATTATTGAAAAACCTTTATATTCTGCATATGTTTTTGCAAGAATTGATTTAGATACTGCTTTATGGCATGCAATACAATCTATGCCTAAAGTTGGAAGATTTATCGGTGAATCTAAAAAACCTTCACCTTTATCAGATAAAGATATTAATCAAATTTTAGAAAAAGTAAACAATAGAGGTGCTGCTAAACCTAAAGTTTCATTTGAAGAGGGTGAAACTTTAAGAATTAAAGAGGGTTCTTTTGCAAACTTTAATGGTATTGTTGAATCATTTGACATGGCTTCAGGTTTAATAAAATTAAATGTATTAATATTTGGACGAAATACTCCAGTAGAGATATCTTATTCTCAAGTAGAAAGAGTAGAATAAATTATTAATTTGTGTTAAGTGCTAAATGTTAAATAGATTAATATTTAGCACTTAACACAATAGTTAATAAAACTAAAAAACAAAATATTTGTGTGTTAACACTAAATTATCAAAGGAAAAAAAATGGCAAAAAAAGTAACTGGAATACTAAAACTTCAAATACCTGCTGGTGCAGCTAACCCTTCACCTCCAGTTGGACCTGCGTTAGGTCAAAGAGGTATTAATATTATGGAATTCTGTAAAGCATTCAATGAAAAAACAAAACAAAATGCAGGTTTTAAAATCCCTGTTGAGATTACAGTTTATTCTGATAAAAGTTTTACATTTGTAACTAAACAACCACCAATGAGTGAATTAATTATGAAAGCTGCTGGAATTAAAAAAGGTAGTGATAATGCTTTAAAGAATAAAGTTGCAAAATTAACTCAAGATCAAGTTATGGAAATAGTTAAACAAAAAATTGTAGACTTAAATACAAATGATGAAGCACAAGCTGCAAAAATTGTTGAAGGTTCTTGTAGAAGTATTGGTATTGAAGTAGCATAGTCTACTTTTATACTATTAAATTATGCCAAATTACCACAGGGCTTTAAAAGTGGTAGCAAATAAAATTAATATTGCGGAGAAATAATATGAGTAAAAGATATAAATCTTTATTAGAAAAAGTAGAAAGTACAAAAGAGTATGCACTTAATGATGCAGTTGCATTAGTTAAAGAGTTAAAATCAGCAAAGTTTGATGAAACAGTTGATTTAGCTATTAATTTAAATGTTGATCCAAGACATGCTGATCAAATGATTAGAGGTGCTGTTGTACTTCCAAATGGAACTGGTAAAACTGTAAGAGTTGCAGTTATGGCTAAGGGAACTAAAATGGACGAAGCAAAAGCTGCTGGTGCTGATATTGTTGGAAATGATGATTTAGTTGAATCAATCCAAGCTGGAAACATTGACTTTGATGTACTTATTGCTACACCAGATACAATGGGACTAGTTGGTAAAATAGGTAGAATACTTGGGCCAAAAGGGTTAATGCCAAACCCTAAGACAGGAACAGTAACTATGGATGTAACAAAAGCAGTTAGCGAAGCTAAAGGTGGAAAAGTTACATATAGAGTTGATAAAAAAGGAAATATTCACTGTGGTGTTGGAAAGTCATCTTTCACAACTGAAGCATTAGTTGAAAATATCTCTACAATTATGTCAGCTGTTAATAAAGCTAAGCCATCTACTGCTAAAGGTAGATATATCACTAGAGCTAAAGTATCATTAACAATGAGTCCTTCTGTTACTATGGATAGTTCAGAATTAATGGATATTAAATAATCAGATAAGGAAACAGAAGTTTTTAAAAGTAAAATTATTTACTTTTATTGGCTTTATCTTAAAAACTAAAGACAGCAGGAGAAAATTGTAAAAGAGTGAATTACTTCACTCTTTAAGATTTGAATATCTACAATTTTCATAATACCCGCCGAAGTTCTATTGTTTTGGAAAGGAGGAAAAATTATGACTAAATTACAAAAAAATGAAATTATTGAATCATTATCAAATGAATTCAAAACTTCTGAAGCTATTGTTGTTGCTGATTATAGAGGTACATCTCATAAGGCTTTAGAGTCTTTAAGAGTTGCTGCTGCTGAAGTTGGAGCAAAAGTTCAAGTTGCTAAAAATTCACTTGTTTCTATTTCTATTAAGAATGCAGGACATGAAGAGTTAGCACTAACAGGTACAAATATTTTTATCTGGTCTCCTGATCAAATATCAGCTTGTAAAGTTGCAGATAAATTTGCTGCTGCTAACAAAGATACATTCAGTATAAAATCTGGTATCATTGAAGGTAAAGCTGCAGATGCTGCTACTGTTAATCAGTTCGCTAAATTACCAGGTAGAGAAGAATTACTTGGAATGCTTGCATCTGTATGGATGGGACCTGTTAGAAACTTTACTGTTGGTCTTGACGCACTTAGAATTAAAAAAGAAGAGGAAGCAGCTTAATAGCTTCTTCAAATGTTGTGATTATAAATCACATTTAAAATTAAAATTTATAATATAAATTAAAGGAAATAAAATGGCAATCTCTAAAGAAGATGTATTAGAATATATTTCAGGATTAAGCGTATTAGAGCTTTCTGAATTAGTAAAAGAATTTGAAGAAAAATTTGGTGTATCTGCTACACCTGTTGCAGTAGCTGGTGCTGCTGGTGGTGCTGCTGAAGCTGCTGATGAAAAAACTGAGTTTGATGTAATCTTAAAAGATGCTGGAGCTAAGAAAATTAATGTAATTAAAGCAGTAAGAGCACTTACTGGTTTAGGTCTTAAAGAAGCAAAAGCAATGGCTGAAGAAGCTGGAGCTGTAGTTAAAGAAGGTATCTCAAAAGAAGATGCAGAAGCTGCAAAAGCTGAATTAGAAGCTGCTGGTGCAACTGTAGAAGTTAAATAATTTTACTTCATTTAGTTAACTAACAACTTGAATTAATGCTCTGTGAATACACAGAGCATTAGTCATTTCTGCGCATTTGTGCATTTTAACCTATATATGTGATTTGAGTATGTATAGGTTAGAATGTTAATTTTCGCTTAATATTTTTATAAAAATAGCATTTAATTGCATAAAATAAGAAAGGCTCATATGTTAAATTCATTAAAATCTGGAAATAGATTAAGAGTTGATTTTGCAAAAAATCCACAAAAAATTAAAATTCCAAATCTATTACAATTACAAAAAAGTAGTTATGAAAACTTTTTAATGGTTGGAGAAGAAGATAGAAATACAGCTGGTATTGAGAAAGTATTTAGATCATCTTTCCCAATACATGATTCACACAATAGATTTACAATTGACTATCTAAATAGTGAAGTTGGTAAACCTAAGTATACAGTATCTGAATCAATGGTTAGAGGACTTACATACTCTATACCTTTAAGAATTAACGTTAGATTAACTCTTTGGGACTTAGATGAAAAAACTGGTGAAAAAATTGGTGTTAAAGATATAAAAGAGCAATCTTTATATATTAGAGAGATACCTTTAATGACTGATAGAATCTCTTTTGTTGTAAATGGTGTTGAAAGAGTAGTTGTAAATCAATTACATAGATCTCCAGGTGTTATCTTTAAAGAGGAAGAAGCAGCAACAGTTGTAAATAAACTTATCTATACTGGTCAAATTATTCCAGATAGAGGTTCATGGCTGTATTTTGAGTATGATGCAAAAGATATTTTATATGTTAGAATTAATAAAAGAAGAAAAGTTCCTGTAACTATTATGTTAAGAGCTTTAGATTACTCAAAAGAAGAGATAATCAAACTATTCTACCCAATTGTTAATATTCAAGTGAAAAATAATAAATTTTTAACAGAATTTAATGCAGAGTCATTTACAGGTAAAGTTGACTTTGATCTTATTGATGATAAAGGTAACTTAATCATTGCTGCAGGAAAAAGACTTACTACAAGAAAAGCTAATGCATTAGCTGAAGGTGGTTTAAAATTAGTTGAGTATCCTGTTGAATTATTAATGGAAAGACATACAGCTACAAATATATTTGATCCAGAATCTGGAGAAGTTTTATTTGATGCCTTAACACCATTAGATGATTTAAAATTAAAAAAACTTCTTGACCTTGGATTTGAATCATTTGATATTGCAAATGATTTAGCAGATGGTATTGATGATTCTGTTATTAGATCATTTAAAGCTGATGCAGAGTCTATTAAACTATTAAAGCAAACAGAGCAAATTGATGATGAAAATGATCTTTGTGCGATAAGAATCTATAAAGTTATGAGACCAGGTGAGCCTGTAACTAAAGAAGCTGCAAAAGATTTCTTAAAGAAATTATTCTTTGATCCAGAAAGATATGACTTAACTAAAGTTGGTAGAATGAAAATGAACCATAAGTTAGGTGTAAATGTTCCTGAATATATTACAGTATTAACTCATGAAGATATTATTAAAACAGTTAAGTATCTTATCAAGGTAAAGGCTGGACACGGTCATATTGATGATAGAGATCACTTAGGAAACAGAAGAATTAGATCAATTGGTGAGTTATTATCAAATGAGTTACATTCTGGTTTAATTAAAATGCAAAAAGCGATTAGAGATAAAATGACAACACTTAGTGGTTCATTAGAAGATTTAATGCCTCATGATTTAATTAATTCTAAAATGATTACTTCAACTATTACAGAGTTCTTTACATCTGGTCAACTTTCTCAATTTATGGATCAAACTAATCCATTATCAGAAGTTACTCATAAAAGAAGACTTTCTGCACTTGGTGAAGGTGGACTTGTAAAAGAGAGAGCTGGATTTGAAGTAAGAGATGTTCATCCAACTCACTACGGAAGAATTTGTCCAGTTGAGACTCCAGAGGGTCAAAATATTGGTCTTATTAATACACTTTCTACTTACTCAAAAGTTAATGAACTTGGATTTATTGAAACTCCATACAAAAAAGTTATTGATGGTTTAGTAACTGAAGAGATTGAGTACTATACTGCAATCCAAGAAGAGGGTAAAACAATTGCTCCTGGTTCTACTAAACTTACAAAAGAAGGTAAGATAGCTGATGCACTAATTGAGGGTAGAATTGATGGTGAAATTATGCTTGTTGAGTCTGCTAAAGTTGACTTAATTGATATCTCATCTGCGATGGTTATGGGTGTTGCAGCATCATTAATTCCATTTTTAGAGCATGATGATGCAAATAGAGCCCTAATGGGATCTAACATGATGAGACAAGCGGTTCCTCTATTAAGACCTAATGCTCCATTCGTTGGAACAGGTTTAGAAAAAATTGTTGCAAGAGATTCTTGGGCAAGTATTAAAGCTAATAGAGCTGGTATTGTTGAAAAAGCAGATGCTAGAAATATTTTTATTAAAGGTGAAGATGAAGAGGGTGCATTTATTGACCACTATATCTTAAGTAAAAATGCAAGAACAAATAATAATACAACATTTGGTCAAAGTGCAAGTGTTAAAACTGGTCAAATTATCGAAGAGGGTCAAGTTATCGCTGATGGTCCATCAATGGATAAAGGTGAGTTAGCTATTGGTGTTAATGCTACTGTTGCATTTATGCCTTGGAATGGTTATAACTACGAAGATGCTATTGTTTTATCACAAAAGCTTATTAAAGATGATGCTTTTACATCTGTTCATATTTATGAAAAAGAGGTTGAAGCTAGAGAACTTAAACATGGTAATGAAGAGATTACAAGAGATCTACCAGGTGTAAAATCTGAAAATATTGAACATCTTGATGATTGTGGTATTGTTAAAATTGGTACATATTTAAAACCAGGTATGATTATGGTTGGTAAAGTTACACCAAAAGGTGAGATTAAACCAACACCTGAAGAGAGACTATTAAGAGCAATTTTTGGTGAAAAAGCTGGACATGTTATTAATAAATCTATGTATTGTTCTGCATCAATAGAAGGTACAGTTGTTGATGTTAGAGTATTTACTAAAAAAGGTTATGAAAAAGATGATAGAGCAATATCAACTATAGAAGCTGAAAAAGCATCTTTAGATGTTGAACATCACGATAAACTAATGATGCTTGATAGAGAAGAAAATTTAAAAATTAATGATTTAATCTCTAAAAGTGAATTAGAAAAAGATGTAGAGATAAATGATACATTATTTAAAAAAGGTGATAAGTTAACAATTAATGATTTAGACAATGTTAATAGATTTGCTATGAAAAAAGTGATTGCTTCATTTACAAAAGATGTTGCTAAATCATACAATAAAGTAAAAGAACACTTTATTAAAGAAAAGTCTATATTAAGAGAGAATCACGAAGAGAAACTAGCTATTTTAGAGCATGATGATATTTTACCAAATGGTGTTATTAAGCAAGTTAAAGTTTATATTGCAACAAAAAGAAAAATAAAAGTTGGTGATAAAATGGCTGGGCGTCATGGAAATAAAGGTATTGTTTCTAATATCGTTCCACAGGTTGATATGCCATATATGGAAGATGGATCTACAGTAGATGTTATTTTAAATCCACTAGGGGTTCCTTCTCGTATGAATATTGGACAGATTCTTGAAGTTCATTTAGGTTATGCAGGTAAAAAACTTGGTGCTCAGATTCAAACAATGTTTGATGAGAAAAAAGCTACTTTTATCAAAGATTTAAGAGCTAAAATGACTGAGATTGCAGATGTTACGAAACTTATGAATGGTAAAGCTTTATTAGATTCTATGAATGATGATGATCTAATCGACTTTGGTAGAGATTGGGCAAAGGGTGTTAGATTTGCTACTCCTGTATTTGATGGTGCTAAACAAGAAGAGTTTGATAAACTATTTGAATTAGCAAAAATGGAAGCAGATGGTAAAATAGTATTATACGATGGTATGACTGGTGAGCAAATGTCTGAGAGAGTTAATGTTGGTGTTATGTATATGTTAAAACTGCATCACCTTGTTGATGAGAAAGTACATGCAAGATCTACTGGACCTTACTCACTTGTAACACAACAGCCAGTTGGTGGTAAAGCACTATTTGGTGGTCAAAGATTTGGAGAGATGGAAGTTTGGGCTTTAGAAGCTTATGGTGCAACAGCTGTACTTAAAGAGATGCTAACAACTAAATCAGATGATGTTGAAGGTAGAACAAGAGCATATAAAGCAATTGCAAATGGAGAGAATGTACCAAGATCTGGTGTTCCTGAAACATTCTTTGTATTAACAAAAGAACTTCAAGCATTAGGTCTTGATGTAGAAATTTTTGAAGAGGTGGATGCAAATGAGTAGTAACGAAAAAATTTTAAAACCAATAGAGATACATGAATTAGAAAAACCAATGGATTTTTCAGCATTCCAATTAAAAATTGCGAGTCCTGAAAAAATCTTATCTTGGTCTTCAGGAGAGGTTAAAAAACCAGAAACTATTAACTATAGAACATTAAAACCTGAAAGAGATGGTTTATTTTGTGCTAAAATTTTTGGACCTATAAAAGATTATGAGTGTATTTGTGGTAAATACAAAAAGATGAGATACAACGGTGTAGTTTGTGAAAAATGTGGTGTTGAAGTAACATCATCAAAAGTAAGACGACACAGAATGGGTCATATTGACTTAGTAGCTCCAGTAGCTCATATCTGGATGGTATCTTCTCTTCCTTCAAGAGTTGGTACACTTCTAGGTGTAAAACTTAAAGATTTAGAAAGAGTACTTTACTATGAAGCATATATTGTTTCTAATCCAGGAAGTGCTTACTATGATAGTGAAAGTTCAAAAGCTGTTCAAAAATTTGATATTTTAAACGAAGAGCAGTACAGAAGTATTGAAGAGAACTATGAGCATACAGGTTTTGAAGCAAATATGGGTGGACAAATCATCCAAGATTTACTTAAAACTTTAGATTTAGTTGAATTACTTCACTCTTTAAAAGAAGATATGGGTGCTACAAAATCTGAGGCTAAGAAAAAAACTATTATCAAAAGACTTAAAGTTGTTGAGAACTTTATAAACTCTGGTAATAGACCTGAATGGATGATGTTAACAGTTTTACCTGTTCTTCCACCAGATTTAAGACCTCTAGTTGCACTTGATGGTGGTAAATTTGCTGTTTCTGATGTAAATGATTTATATAGAAGAGTTATAAACAGAAATAACAGACTTAAAAGATTAACAGAACTTGATGCTCCTGAAATTATTATTAGAAATGAGATGAGAATGCTTCAAGAAGCAGTTGATGCTTTATTTGATAATGCTAAAACAGCAAATGCTGTAAAAGGTGCAAATAAAAGACCACTTAAATCATTATCTGAAATTATTAAAGGTAAGCAAGGTCGATTTAGACAAAATCTTCTTGGAAAAAGAGTTGATTTCTCTGGTAGATCTGTAATTGTTGTTGGACCTAATTTAAATATGGATCAATGTGGTATTCCAAAGAAAATGGCTTTAGAATTATTCAAGCCACATTTAATGGCGAAACTTGAAGAGAAAGGTTATGCAACTACATTAAAAGCTGCAAAAAGATTAATTGAAACAGAAACAAATGAAGTTTGGGAGTGTTTAGCTGAAATCGTTGAAGATTATCCAGTATTATTAAATAGAGCTCCAACTCTACATAAACTTTCAATTCAAGCATTCCATCCAATATTAATTGATGGTAAAGCTATTCAGTTACATCCATTAGTGTGTGCTGCATTTAATGCCGATTTTGATGGGGATCAGATGGCTGTTCATGTTCCATTATCTCAAGAAGCTATTGCTGAAGCAAAAGTTCTTATGATGAGTTCAATGAATATTCTTCTTCCTGCTTCTGGTCGTGCTATTGCTGTACCTTCTCAGGATATGATTTTAGGTATTTACTACCTATCATTAGAAAAAGATGGTGTAATAGGAGAGCATAAATTATTCTCTAATTTAAACGAAGTTATGATGGCTTTAGAGCTTAAAAAAGTTAGTTTACATGCAAAAATTAGAACATTAATTGATGGACAATTAGTACATACAACTGTTGGTAGATTAATTATTCATGATATATTACCTGATTTTGTACCTTTAGAGTTATGGAATATTATTTTAAAGAAAAAGAATATTGGAACATTAGTTGATTATATTTATAAACATGGTGGATACGAAGTTACACCTAAATTCTTAGATAACTTAAAAAATCTTGGATTTAAATATGCAACAAGTTCTGGTGTATCAATCTCTATTGATGATATTAGAATTCCTGATTCAAAAACTGATTTAGTTGCAATTGCTAAAAAAGAGGTTATTGAAGTTCAAAAACAATTTAACCAAGGTTTATTGACAGAGCAAGAGAGATACAATAAAATTATTGATATCTGGACAGTTTTAAATAACAAACTTGGTGTTGAGATGATGGATTTAGTTGAATCTGATAAAGATGGATTTAACTCTATTTATATGATGGCAGATTCTGGGGCTAGAGGTAGTTCAGCACAGATTAGACAGCTTGCAGGTATGAGGGGTCTTATGGCTAAGCCAGATGGTTCAATTATTGAAACACCAATTATCTCTAACTTCCGTGAAGGTCTAAATGTACTTGAGTACTTTATTTCAACACATGGTGCGAGAAAAGGACTTGCGGATACAGCTTTAAAAACTGCGAATGCTGGATACTTAACAAGAAAACTTATTGATGTATCTCAAAATGTTAGAATTGACCTTGAAGATTGTGGAACTCACGAAGGTATTGAGATCTCTGATATTATTGATGGTAATGAACTAGTTGAGGCTCTTGAAGAGAGAATCACAGGTAGAGTTATTGCTGCAAATATTGTTGATCCAATCTCAAATGAGATTTTATTTACAGAGGGTACTTTAATAACAGAAGAGGATGCAAAAATTGTTTCTGAAGCTGGTGTTAAATCAGTTGTTATTAGAACACCTCTTACATGTAAAGCTGAAAATACTTTATGTGCTAAATGTTATGGTCTTAATCTTGGAGAGCAAAGAAAAGCTAATCCAGGTGAAGCAGTAGGTGTACTTGCTGCTCAATCTATTGGTGAGCCAGGAACACAGCTGACACTTAGAACATTCCACGTTGGGGGAACTGCAAGTGCTACTCAAGCTGAGAAAGAGTTAAAAGCTACTAAAGAAGGTTTTGTAAGATACTATAATATTGAAACATACACAAACAAAAATGGTGAAAATATTGTAGCTAACAGAAGAAATGCAGCTATATTATTAGTAGAGCCTAAAATCAATGCACCTTTTGATGGAATTGTTGGTATTGAAACAACACATGAAGAGATGATTATTTCAGTGACAAGTTCATCTGATGTTAAAAAATACTACTTTAGAAAAAATGATGTTGCTAAACCTAATGAGTTAGCTGGTGTAAGTGGTAAAATTGAAGGTAAATTATACTTCCCATATAAAGATGGAGAATCTGTAGATGTTTCTGATTCTATTGTTGAAGTTATTAAAGATGGTTGGAATGTACCTTCAAGAATCCCTTATGCTTCTACATTAAAAGTTGATGATGGAGCACCTGTAACTAGAGATATTACTGCTAATTCTAAAGGAAAAGTAAAATTCTTTAAACTTAATGGTGATTATTTAGAGAGAGTTACAACTAAAAAAGTTGGTGATATAGTTACTCAAAAAGGTTTATTTGCAGTAATTGTTGATAGTGAAGATAGAGAAGCTGTAAGATATTATATCTCAAGAGAATCTGTAATTACTGTTGATGATGATAGTGAAGTTGAAGTTAATACTTTAATTGCTAAACCACAAGATAAGTCACATGTTGTAATTGCTGAATGGGATCCATATGCAAATCCAACTATCACACAAGATGCTGGTAAGGTATCATTTGAAGATATTATCCCTGGTGTTACTGTAAGTGAAGCATATGATGAGTTAACTGGTACATCTAAGTTAGTTGTTAATGAATATATCCCTAACAATTACAAACCAGCAATTTTAATTAAAAGTTCAGATGATGAAGTTAAAACATATGTACTTGAACCTAAAACATCTTTATTTGTAAGTGAAGGTGAAGAGGTTCATATTGCAGACATTTTAGGTAAAACACCTAAAGCTGTTTCTAAATCATCAGATATTACTGGGGGTCTTCCAAGAGTTTCTGAGTTATTTGAAGCAAGACGACCAAAAAATATAGCAGTACTTGCTACATTTGATGGTGTTGTATCTTTTGGTAAACCTTTAAGAAATAAACAAAGATTAATTATTACTGATAACCAAGGCAATAAAGATGAGTTCTTAATTATTAAAGATAGAAATATCTTAGTAAGAGATGGTGAGTTTGTACATGCTGGTGAGCAATTGACAGATGGTCAAATTGCTTCTCATGATATACTTAAAATCTTAGGTTCAAAAGCACTTAATGAATTTATCGTTGCTGAAGTTCAAGGTGTATACCGAGGACAAGGGGTTAATATTGCTGATAAACATATTGAGGTTATTTTATCTCAAATGTTAAGACAAGTTAATATTATTGATCCAGGTAATACTAAATTTGTTATTGGTGATATGATCTCTAGAAAAAGATTTATAGCTGAAAATGAGAGAATACTTAAAATGCATGGAGAGCCTGCACTTGCTGAGCCAGTATTACTTGGTATTACAAGAGCAGCTGTTACATCTGATTCTATTATCTCAAGTGCTTCTTTCCAGGAAACTACAAAAGTTTTAACAGAAGCTGCAATTTCTGCTAAAATGGATATGTTAACTGACTTAAAAGAAAATGTTGTAATTGGTAGAACAATACCAGTTGGAACAGGAATTCATAGAAATAAAAAAGTTAAATTTAGTATAGGTGAATAAAAGTAGAGAGATTAATCTCTACTTTTATATCAATTTGTATTGACTACAATTTTATTTTTAATCTTATTTTTTATTGCTCTAGAGCTGTTTGAGTCAAATTGGCAAAAAGCAGATAGTTTTTATGGAGTGATAAAAAATAACTATCAAATATATTCAAAAAGTATATCACTTTTTTTAGTTTTAAATCCTACATTTATATACTCAATCTATTTAGCTTTCACTTTAAATAATTTTAATTTTTTTATGAGTTCAATTATTGTTGTTAAGTTTATTGATATTAGTTTTAGATTACATTTAATGAAAAAGATACAAAATGATGAAGATATAACTTCTATTGTACCTTTTGATATCCCTATGAATATCTATTATCGATATATAAATGTTCTTATATATCCTGTGATGTTTGTATTTTCTGTGATTTAAATTTTGAATTGTTATAAAAGCTTATTTAATATAAGCTTTTATAATTTGTTGTTTTACTAGTGGTTTATCTCCACCATATCTTCCTGAAGTTTTTATATTATTAAGTTTGTTTAACACTTGAAAACTTTTCTTATCTTTTAAATATCCAAAAATAGTGTGTTTTCCATTTAACCATGGTGTTTCAACAGTAGTTATAAAAAATTGGCTACCATTTGTATTTGCACCTGCATTTGCCATAGCTAATATTCCAGTTTTATTGAACATAGCTTTTGCGTTAAATTCATCTTTAAATTTACCACCCCAAATTGATTCTCCACCTCTACCAGTTCCTGTAGGATCTCCACCTTGAACCATAAAATTTTTAATAATTCTATGAAATATAAGACCGTTATAGTATCCATTTTTAATATGTGTTGTAAAGTTTTCAACAGTTTTAGGAGCTAAGTCTGGTCGTAGTTCAATCTCAATTTTACCTTGTGTAGTTTCAAGAACTGCAACAGGATTTGATGCTTGTAAAAAAGCAATACTGATTACTAATAGTAGTAATTTCTTCATTTTTATCCTTTTAATTTATTGTTCATTATAATAACAAAAAAATATTAAAAAAAGATTTTTAGTTAAATAAATATTAAACTAAAAGATTTACTTATAATTAATATTATATTGATATAATCGCGAAATTTTATAAACAAGGAATTCTATGTTAAAAGAAAAATATTCACCTATGTATTTTCTAGCAGCTTTAGGTGCTGGAGGCTTATCTGTTTCATTTTTTATGTATCTTATGTTTTTAGTACCACACAAAGGTGCTCCTATGGCTACATTTGATTTTGTATATCCAGTTCTGTTACAAGGTACTTGGTTATCTTTTGTAAGTGTATTTGCTATTGTATTTATTATAGCTTTTGCTATTTTACATTTTAAATTACTTATTTGGAATATTAAACAATATAAAGCGTTTAAGAAAACAAGTGCTTACAATACATTAAAAAGTACAAATGCAGAGGTTACACTTATGGCATTGCCATTAACATTTGCAATGACTATAAATGTTTGTTTTGTTTTAGGTGCATTGTTTGTCCCTGGACTTTGGGATGTAGTTGAGTATCTTTTTCCAGGTGCATTACTTGGATTTGCAGTAGTTGGTTATTATGCTATAAAAATATTTATGGAATATTTTTCAAGACTAATTACTACAGGGGAGTTTGATTTTGTAAAAAATAATAACTTATCTCAAATGATATCAATCTTTGCATTCTCTATGGTTGCAGTTGGTTTTGCAGCACCTGGTGCTATGAGTCATTATATTCAAATAAATGCAATAGGTATATTTGGTGCAATTTTCTTTGGTTCTATTGCAGCTTTATTATTAGTAATAAAACTAATTTTAGGGTTTAAAGGTATGTTTAAATATGGTATTGGAAGTGAAGCTTCACCATCTTTATGGATTGTTATACCTATTTTAACACTTTTAGGTATCACTATGGTTAGAATCAATTTTGGATTTTCTCATCACTTTGACCAACCTTTAGCAAATGCCTCTTTATTTACATTGACTAGTTTTGTTTTATCATTACAAATAATATTTGGTATGTTAGGTTATTCAGTTATGAAAAAACTTGGATACTTTGAAGAGTATATTGAGGGAGATAAAAAATCACCAGTATCATTTGCTTTAATTTGCCCAGGTGTTGCTTTTATGGTATTTGGTATGTTCTTTATAAATATGGGACTAGTTTTAAATGGTGTTATAGATAAATACTCTGTTGCTTATTTCTTATTTATGTTGCCATTTATGTTTGTACAATATAAAACTGTTGTTTATTTCTTTAAGTTAAAAAATAAATTTGCTTTATAATAAACATAATTAAAAAAGAAAGGGTAACTTTAGATGATTCTAAAGTTACCCTTTTTTAATATCTAATATTATTTATCAGATATATCAATATCTATACCTTTATTTAAAAGGTCTTTTTGTCTAACTTTTAAATAATCTAAGAATGTATGATATTTATCATAATACTTACCACTTACAAATCTAAACACCTCTTTAAAGTGAAAACTATAAAGTAAAGCATCAATTCTAATAATCTCTTTTTTCTCGTCAAATAGAACAATTCCTGGTCTATAATCTAGCTTTAGATCATTTGCCCACTTAAGTGGTGTAGTAACTTCACCTGTTGGTGTAATAATCTTTTTTGTAGAAGAGGCATCCAATCTTACAATAGTGAATTGTGATAACTCATTTTTTACATCTTTATTTTTAAATGTTGTATTGTGTAAATATTCACATTGTGTACACCCAGCATCTTCAAATATAACAGCTAAAGGTTTTTTAATAGTTGATAAATCATCAGTTTTAGTAAACATTGAACTATCTTTTATTTTATACAAACCTTTGTTTTTATTTTTTTCTAAATATTTTGTTAAAGTTGTATTTTTATACTCTTTATTTTTAACAAAATTTAAAATATGTTTAAAATTCTTTTGCGATCTATATCCGTTTATACGAACTACAATTTTATTGTTACCATCTAAAAATAGTATTGTTGGTGTATATTGTACTTTAAGATGTGCCGCATACTCTTTTTCAGTTAATGTTGTATCTTCGTTAATAGCTATCTCTTTACTACCTTGTACATTGATACCTATAACATCAAAGTTTTCTTCTATAAAAGGTTGGTTTGCAGTACCTTTTGTAAAATTCTCTTTTAACATTTTTGTACAATATGGACAAAACTTTAATGTAAGAAATAACATTACATGTTTATCATTCTCTTTTGCTTCTTCAATATCATCCGCAATATCTAAAAAACTCTCTTTAAACCACTCTGGCATACTATGATCTTGTCCACCCGTGAAAGCACCTTTTTTTGTCTCTTGAGCATTTAGATTTATTGATAACATTGTAACAACCAATAACAAACTAAATATTCTTAAATAATTATTTAACATAATTAACTCCTTTTTTATTATAATTATAAATAATATTTAGAGTTTATCTTATTTGTAATTTAATATTTATTAATGTAGAATATAAATATATGTGATTATTAATATAGAAAGGTTGAAAATATGAGAACTAAAAAAATATTAGCAGCGATAGTGAGTATTAGTTTGTTATTAAGTGTTAATTCATTTGCAAAAGATAATAGCAATAAAAAGAGTAAACATATTAAACAGCAAAAAGCAAAACAATTACCAAAAGGGCTTCAAAAGAAGTTAAAAAGAGGTGGAGAATTACCTCCTGGTTGGAGAGATAAACTTATTGTTGGTACAAAAGTAGATAGTAGGGTTTTAGATAATGCAAGAGTTGTATATACTAGTGACTATTCAAAGACAGATTACAAAACTCCAGGTACACAAGTATATAAAGTAAATGATAAAATCATTAAAGTTCTTAGTGCAACTAATGTAATTTTGGATGTATTGGATTTAAATAAATAGTAATCGCATCTTAAATATTTTTATAGTACTATTCCACTTCTTAAACTAACTCAAGGATAGAATAGATTAGATGCCTTTATCAAATTTAAACGAAGAACAACATGCCTCTGCAACTTGTATATTGGGTCATAACTTAACTATTGCAAGTGCAGGAACAGGTAAAACATCTACTATTGTTGGTCGTATTGGGCATCTACTTCATAGCGGAGTAAAACCAGAACAAATATTACTTTTAACATTTACAAATAAAGCAGCAGCCGAGATGATATTAAGAGTTGCTAAATATTTTGATGAAGCAACTGCAAAGGCAATTGTATCTGGAACATTTCATAGTGTAAGCTACAAAATGTTAAAAAAGTATGAAAAAAATATAACTTTAAAACAACCAAATGAATTAAAAACATTATTTAAATCTATCTATGAAAAAAGGGTATTTGTAGATCAAAGTGATACAAAACCATATGATGGTGGGTATCTGTGTGATTTATATAGTTTATATTTAAATAGTAGTTATGATGAAGATTTTGAAACATGGATGACAAATAAAAATGATGACCATAAACAGTATATTTTAATATATCAAGATGTAGTTGATGAATTTAACAAACTAAAAAAACAATATGGTTATGTGAATTTTGATGATTTACTTTTAGAGATGTTAGAGTTACAAAAGCAGAAAGAGTTTGATTTTGTTGAGATTTTAGTTGATGAATATCAAGATACAAATCCTTTACAAGGGAAGATTTTAGATGGCTTTAAACCAAAAAGTTTGTTTTGTGTGGGAGACTATGATCAAAGTATATATGCTTTTAATGGAAGTGATATAGGTATCATCTCATCATTTGATAAAAGATATGAGGGTGCAAAAGTTTTTACTTTAGATAAAAACTATCGCTCAACTGCACCTATTTTAAATCTTGCTAATAAAGTGATTTTACACAATCCTAGAATTTATGAAAAATCATTAAAAGTTGTACGACAAGAGACACCTCACCATCCACAACTTTTAAAATTTGATGAGTTATATAGTCAATATGAATTTATAAGTAAAAAAATCACCCAAACAACTACACCTAAAAATGATATTGCAATAATATACAGAAATAACTCAAGTGCAGATGGGATAGAAGCTAATTTGCGAGATATGGGTATAGAGTGTAAAAGAAAAGGTGGTCATAGTTTCTTTGATGCAAGAGAGATAAAAGCTATATTAGACCTTATGGTATTAATGATAAATCATAATGATATGATGGCATTTATCCATATTATTGAGTATGGAAAAGGGATAGGAAAAGCTATAGCAAAAGATATTTTTGATGCACTTTTAAGAGTAGGGCACGGAAATCTTTTCCATGGTCTTTTAAATCCAGATAATACAATCATAAAACCATACAAAAGTAATAAAACATCAAATGTACAGCTAGGTTTATTTGATGATTTTATCGAGATGGGTTCAACATCTAAGTTTAAAGATTTAGGCTGGGATTTAAAGTTTTTAAATAGTAATATTTTAAAACATCCAAAGCTTACTTTAGAAGGTGGGATATTTTTATACGATTTTTATACTCTAATAAAAGAGTTGAAGCGTATTCAAAATCCAAAAAATATGATAGTACATATTCAAAAACATAAATTCTTTCAAACTATTGTAGATACACTTACTACAAATAGGGCAAAACAAAAAGATGGTACAATAAATGAAGAAATGAAAAAGTCAGCTTCATTTAAATGTGGCAGAAGAGTTGAAACACTAAAACAACTTTCATCTAGACATAACAATCTAAACAACTTTATAAATGCTATGATTCTAGGTGGCGGAGAGATGAGTGAGGGTGGTGGAGTAAATCTTCTATCTGTTCATGCAAGTAAAGGTTTAGAGTTCAAAGAGGTCTATGTGGTTGATCTTATGGATGGAAGATTTCCAAATAGAACTTTGATGAGTAAAGGTGGCTCTTTAGAAGAGGAAAGAAGATTGTTTTATGTGGCGGTTACCAGAGCAAAAGATATTTTATATCTTAGCTATGCTTCATATGATAGAATTAAAAAATTAGATTTTATATATAGCCCTTTTTTAGTTGAGGCTGGGCTTGTGAAAAAAGAAGCTGAGGGGTCTTAATAGTTGTTAAATAGGGATTATATATCCCTATTTAATCTATTTTGTAGTATCTTTTTTTAACTCTTCAACCTCTTTTTCAAAAAGGTCCTCTTGTCTTAAACTAATACCTTTCATATGTGTAATAGGTACACAAAAAGCGATACCATCACCACTTGAAGTGATATGTAGTTTTCTAATCAACTCTTGAATAATCCCATCTACAATCATACTAGGAACTATGAAAAGTAGCATCACATCATTTTCTTCTGGTGAATGCCTATAGAAGTTATCAAGTTCAGCTAGACCCATACCATTTGCATTCATAATTGTAACACCAGAAGCGCCAGCATCTTTAGCAGCATGTAAAGCATCATCTTTTTTACCTTTAGGTACTATTACAACAACAGCAGAGAAATCTAAAGATAATGAGTGTCTTAAATCAGTTGCATCAAGATTTACAGTTGATAAACTCATATCATCAACACCTTCAAGTGAACCATGAATTTTAGAACCACCAACTTTCTCATCCTCTTGTGCAATCTCAGTATCACTTTTAACATGGAATTTTTCAACCAAAATACCATAAGCCATAACTGTTATCATTGGAAATAGTGAAGCAAATGCAATTAAACCAAAACCATCAAGTAAAGGATCTCGTCCAGGTATATTTGTAGCAAGTCCAATACCAAGAGCAGCAACTAGTGGAACAGTTACAGTTGAAGTAGTAACCCCACCTGAATCATAAGCAATAGGGATAATATGTTTTGGTGCTATAAATGTAAGTGCGATTACAATTGCATAACCAACTATAATATAGTAATGAATATGTCCACCATCTACAATTCTAAATGCACCTAAAGCGATACCGAAAGCAACACCAAAAGCTACAAATAATCTTAATGTCATATCATTAATCTTACCATCACTAATCTCTTTTGCTTTTTTAGCAATAGCCATAAGAGCAGGTTCTGCCATAGTAGTAGAAAAACCAATAGCAAATGCAAATGCAAAGATAATCCATACATTGTTCATCTGTGTTAATTGATAAGCCATAGATTCACCAAGAGCAAATAGACCCATCTCTAACCCAAGGATAAATGCATATAATCCTAAGATAACTAAAATAAATCCAATTATTACAGTTTTTAAGTTATCAATTTTCTTCTTTAATATTGCATATTGGAAAAAGAAAATAATAGCTAAAATTGGTAATACATCTCTAACAACAGCTAATATACCTGTCGTAACAGATTCAATAGTGATTTTTGTAGTTTCAGAAACAGATGCTTCAACAACAATTTTTGCAACCTCTGTAGCTTCAACAAAGTTATATACATATATTCCATATACTTGAACAAAAATCATAGGTGTAAGTGAAGCAAAAGCGATTAAACCAAACCCATCAATCATTGGATTTCTACCTTTAATAGTAGAAGCCAGTCCAATACCAAGAGCAGCAACCAAAGGAACTGTAACAGTAGAAGTAGTAACTCCACCTAAATCATATGCAAGACCAATAATCTCAGCAGGCGCTGCAAATGTAACTGTAACAACAGCTAAATATCCTGTAATGATATAGTAATGTATAGGGTGACCCTTGATGATTCTAAATACACCAAGAAGTATAGCAAAACCAACAGAACCAGCGACCACATACCTAAGCATATTTGCATCAATTCTACCACTACTAATACTTGCAGCTTTATCTGCAATAACAGCAAGAGCTGGTTCTGCAATTGTAGTACCAAAACCAATCATAAATCCAAAAATAAGAATCCAAAAAGTTGAACCACTTTTTGCAAAATCTCTAGCAAGCCCTTCTCCAACAGGAAATATACCTATCTCTAAACCTTGTAGGAATATAGCAAGACCAACACCAACAATTAACATACCAATAGTAGTTGGTACCCAATTTCCAGGAATTGCTTGTATTATTGCTAGTTGAAAAAATAGAATCACTAGCACAATAGGGATAAGATCCCTAAACGACTCTTTTAAAAGTCGCATAAAAAAATAGAATTGTGTCATTTTTTACCTTTTAAATAAAATTAAGGTATTGTATCTAAACTTTAATAAAACATTAAAAATTATTTTTTGTAATCATTAAGTAATTTTTTAAACTCTTTAAGATCATTAGAATGTCCTAAAACTACGATGGTGTCATCATAATCTATTTTATGATTTATCCCATTTGAATAGAATATAAATCTATCACTTATCTCTTTATCTTGGATACCTAATAAAATAAGATCGTGTTTAGTTATCAAATCAATATCACTTAAATAAACACCATCAAAAATAGAATGTTTTTTTATTGTTATCTCTGCAACCTCAATATTTGATTCACTAAATAAAATATTATCCAACACATCTAAAATCAGTGGTTTGTGAAGTGTCCTAAATATACGTAATGCACCAATTTCATATGGATTAATAACTTTTGAGGCACCTGCTAAAAGCATCGTTTTATTATCTTCACTCACAAATGAAACAGATATTATTTTTAGTTCTTTGTTTAAGTTTCTAACACTTAATGTAACAAACAAGTTTATATTTTTATCATCACTAAGACAAAAAAAAGCTTTTATATTTTTTTCTGTAATACCTAATGATAAAATATTTTCATCTTCCATTAAAGATATGTTTTTTACCTCATACCCATCTAACTTTGCTTTTTGAGATAATTTTATATCCTCTTCAACAACAATAATTTGATATTGTTTTGCACTTAAAACTTTTGCAATTTGAATTGCTATATCACTGTAGCTAAAAATTATTATTTTATTTTGCATATTTAACTACCTTTGGCTTTGAGGATAAAAGATCTATTTTAAATTGTATAGTTGATTCTCTATATCCTATAACGATTAAAATATCTTTTTCTTTTAGTATATATTGATCTTTTTTTGGATTAAATTTAAAGTTTTTTCTATTATTTGCATCGATTACACCAATAAGTGTAAGGCTAAATTTATCAAAATTTATATCTTGTAGTTTGTACCCAATATATTTTGAATTAGAATGTATCTCAATCTCATCCATAATAGCACCTTCACTATTTAACAATATATCATCGATAGCTTCAAATGCGACAGGTTGTCCAATATATTCAGCAGCAATTAAAGCCGTAATTTCATTTGATAATATTACTTTAGAAGCACCTGCCATTAAAAGTTTCTTTTTTGCATTTGCATTTGATGCGCGAGCAATAATATTTATATTTGGATTTAATGCTCTGCTTGTAAGTATAATTGAAAGATTTACAGCATCATTATTGGTTATAGCAACAACAGTTGAAGCTCCACTATTTATCCCTACATTTGATAATAGTGTTGGATTTGTTGCATCACCTTTTAATGCTAAAAATTTTTGCGATTCCGAGTGTTTAAATGTCTCATCATCTTGATCGATTATAATAAACTTTTGTTTTACTTGAACAAATTCTTGTGCAAGTACTTTTCCCATTCTACCGAAGCCACAAATGATCACATAATCTTTTAGATTACTAGCTTCACCCATCACTTTTTCCTCTTTTAGTACTACGATTTTTTGACTTAAAGATGTTGTAATAATAGATGTAAAAAATGCGATTACACCCATTCCTCCAACAACTAAAAATAAAGTTGCAACTCTACCTTGAGTAGTTACAGGTGAAATATCACCAAATCCAACGGTAGATATAGTAATAATAGACCAGTATACTGCATCAAAATAGCTATTTATATTTGGATTTATCCCTGCACCCTCATATATAAATATAATAGTAGATCCAAAAGCAACTGCCATCATAAACATAATAATAAGTGTTATAAACTCAAACTTTTTTTCAATAAATACATCTTTGAACTGTTTGATAGAGTTTGTATATCTTAAAATTTTAAAAAGTCTAAAAAGCATTAAAATTCTTAAAATTCTAAGTGGTCTATAGTATGGAAGAATTGCTAATAGGTCAATAATTGACATTGGAGAAAATATAAAAGATAGTTTCTTTTTTGTTATTTTTTTTAGTGAAAGTTTTACTTTATATGGTTGATTTAAAAGTTGAGTTCTTTCAAAGTCATCTATTATCTCTTTATGTGCGTGTGAACTAACCCACAATCTACATAACCATTCAATTATAAATATTATAATTGCAAATGTTTCATAAGTATCTAGCCAAGGTAAAACTTCATGATTTACTTCATATATTAAAATAGCAACAGTACTAAGAATCAAAAATATCATGAAAAAATCAAAATATTTTCTCTTTTTAGTGTTACTATCTTCTAATAGTTCATAGATAAAGTGCTTTATATTATAGTAGCTCTTTGAAGCAGCTATTGAGTATGCAAATTTAACTATTAGTTGATTCATCTGAATCCTTTTATACTTGGTGTGTAGTACCTTTGTTTAGCATATCTTTCATTGATAAGTAACTATTTAATGCTCCAACATAAGCTCTAGCAGTTGCTACCATTGTGTCTAAGCTTAAACCATGACCAATCATAGCAGGGTTGTCATCATTAAATACAACTTTACAAGTTACTTTTGCTAAGGCATCTTTCCCTTCACTTACAGATTTAACTTTGTAGTCTAATAATGTTCCATTGTATCCTGTAATTCTATCTATAGTTTTAAAAATAGCATCCATAGCACCATCACCAATACCTGCATCAGTTATCTCTTCTCCATCATGCTTTATAGTTAAAACAGCACTAGGAACTCCGTTTGAACAATCTGATATTTGAACAGACATAATTTCATAGATTTTGTTGTGATTTAACTTCTCATCAGTTATAATCATTCTAATATCATCATCCATAATCTCTTTTTTCTTATCACATAATAATTTAAATCTCTCAAAAGCAGAGTTTAATTCATCATCTTTAATATCTGCAAATCCTATTTGACTTAACTTATCTTTAAATGCAGCACGACCAGAATGTTTACCTAAAACAATAGTATTATTTGTATCAATACCAATATCTTCAGGTCTCATAATCTCATATGTTTCTGCATTTTTTAACATACCATCTTGATGTATTCCACTTTCGTGTGCAAAAGCATTTTTACCAACAATTGCTTTATTTGGTTGGGGTTCTATACCTGTAATAGTAGCTACCATTTTAGATGCTGTATATATCTCTTTTGTGTTTATTTTTGTATCAAAACCGTTAAATAAATCTTTTCTAGTTTTTAATGCCATAACTATCTCTTCCATAGCAGCATTTCCAGCTCTCTCACCTAAACCATTTATAGTACACTCAACTTGTCTAGCACCTGCTTCAATACCAGCTAAAGTATTTGCAACCGCTAATCCTAAGTCATTGTGATTGTGTAAAGATACTATTGCGTCACTGTTAATTGAATCTATAAAATCAACCATCTGTTTAACCATACCACTTATCTCATTTGGTAATCTATATCCAACCGTATCAGGTAAGTTAATAGTTCTAGCTCCTGCTTCAATAACCGCTTGAGTTATCTCTTTCATAAAAGGTATTTCACTTCTACCTGCATCTTCTAAAGAGAACTCAACATCATCTACGAATGTTTTTGCATAAGTTACTGCTTTTACTGCTCTTTTTATAACTTCATCTGGAGTCATTTTTAACTTGTATTGCATATGGATAGGACTAGTTGCTATAAATGTATGGATTCTATTCATTTTAGCTTTTGATACAGCTTCACCAGCTGCTTTAATATCGTTGTCTACTGCTCTAGCTAATGAACAAATAGAACTGTTTTGTATAGTTTGTGCTATTTGTGATATTGAATCAAAATCCCCAGGACTAGCTGCTGCAAAACCAGCTTCTATGATATCAACATTTAATTTTTCTAATTGTTGTGCAATTTGTATCTTCTCTTCTGTATTCATAGAAGCACCTGGAGACTGCTCTCCATCTCTTAAAGTTGTGTCAAATATTATTATGTTTTTATTTGTTGTTTCTGTTGTCATTTTATCGCCTTTTGATATTCGTTGTTATCTCTTGTATTATTTTAATTTTTACGGAATATTTATTCTAGTTTTATAGAATTAAGAGTTTTTTATGAGCAGAAGTAGATTTGTACTTTTAAAGATGTTTAATTTTGTAACATATGTAGCTTTCATATCTACCTCCTAGTTTTATTTTATTAATTAATTATAGTTAAAAGTTGTTATATTTTAGTTTAATAAATTAATTAAGTCAGATAATTTATCTATTTTATACGCAGCTTTAGAAAAATCCTGTGTTACAGTAAACTCATTTTTGACTTTGAGATATAGGAAGCGTAATTTTAAACTGAACACCTTGATATATTTTATTTTTGTCTTGAAGTTCATGGTTAGAAACTTCTATGGTTCCATGAATCTTTTCAATAATTTGTTTTGACAGATAAAGACCAATACCTGTACCTTTATCATCTTCTTTTGTTGTAAAATTTGATAAAAAAACTTTATCTAAAATATTACTTGGAATGCCACCTGCATTATCAGATATTTTTATAATAAATTTGTTTGCATCATCAATTAGTTCAAATCTTATTATTCTATTTTTAATATTATTTTCAATAAAAGCATCTATACTATTATTAATTAGATTAATAAATATATGTTTTAATTCATTTGGTAAGCACTCTATTTCCTGTGTATTATCACCAAAAACTTCTGTTTTAATATTGTCAATTATTAAGCTATCTTTCATCAAATGAAATGTTTCTTCAATAAGATTTTTGATATTTACATTAGTCATCTCTTGATTTTGTCTAAAAAAACTTCTAAATTCATCTATGGTAGATATTAAATGTTCTGTTTGATATTTAACTTTTTTACTAACCTCTTTTATATCATCGCTGTTGGCTATTACACCATAATTTAATCCCAAAGAGAGTGACTGAACATGTAAACTTATAACACCAAGTGGTTGTTTCCATTGATGTGCAATTGCATCCATCATCTCCCCTAGAGCTGCACTTTGTGATTGTTTTGCAAGTAATTCATCTTTTTTTCTATTTTTTGCAACTTCCATGTTTACTTTGGCTTCAAGGTTTTCATTTAACTCTTTTAATTTTTTTGTTTTTTCCTCAATTTTAGATTTTAGTTCCTCTTTATTTTTTAATGTTTTGTAGATAAAATAAAATAAAATTAATATTATAAAGAATAAACCAATAAGTAGTCTTTTATAATCACTAAATATACTATCTAAGTGTGGACTATCGTTATAAGATACTAGATAAGCTACAACTTTTTTATCTTTAATATTTTTTATAGGTAAAAAAGCAATTATTTTTGCTTTTTTATTTATTATAATATTAAGGGCAAATGGTTCTTTTAATGATATATTATAAGCAATATCATTTTTTAATGGCTTAATTAATTTCTTTGTATTTAGAATATCTTTAGGAGTTACATGATTATCTAATGCAAACATATAATTATCATTTTCTATACTTTTAATATATCTTGAAACTAGATGTTTAGTTTCCCATGTTTTAACATCAAAAATTTGTTTATCAACCAAAAAATGTGTATGTAATTTATTTACATTTCGAAGCTTATTTTGTATATAGTTAGTTGAAAGTGCAACTTCAGATGCACCTATATGAACACCATCTTTAAATATAGGAAATACATATCTTATCGCATGACTTGATTTACCTTGTTCAAACCCAAATACAGGTTTTTTTGTCTTATTTGTATACTTATAGCTATATCTTATATCTGTTAAATCTTCGCCATATTTTTCTGGTTTATGCATTCTTAAAAAAGTGATATTATCACTAAATTGTAAGTGCATTTGATGTACACCTTTTTGTTTTGCTCTTAAGTATAAAGGTAATAATATTTTGTGAAGCTCTTCTCTTAAAGTATCTTGCTCTTTTTTAGATCCATTTGCAGCTTTTGAAAATAGTGTTATTACTTGTTTGTCATTTTGAATAATGTTTTCCAATATCTTTGCATCAGAAAGAAAGTTGTCAATTGTTAACTCATAATGTAAAGTTAGATTTTTTAATATTTGTTCTTGTTCTATACTAACCCTATTGTTTTTATCAGTTGTTACAAAATAAGTTAATATTGAATATATTATAATAAATAGAAGAACTAAAATTGTCTTTAATTTGATATTATTTTTGATCATATTTTATACCTTAAAATTTTAATAATTATTGTACACTAAAAACTATAAATAAT
>CBFDEF010000013.1:0-35530 GCA_965603755.1 uncultured Arcobacteraceae bacterium | reverse complement strand
ATCATCTCTAAATCTTTTGAGGTATCTTGAATATTACTATTTAGAGTCAATCTTAATTTTTGATATGAGCTATCTACTTTGTCATTTGTTATTTTACCTTGAGGTAAGTTCATATTGTATAAGAGTAGATATTGGGCAATTAAATTTTGATTTGATGGTAGTATATCTTTTGATTCTGGATTTAAAACTTTTTGCATACGAAAGAGTATATCTTTAATAGATGTTGTAAATCTTATATTTTCAAAACTATTATAAAGTTCCTCTTCAAATTTTATAACATTTTGCAAAAATTCTCTATTTTTTATCCCATCTTCTACTTTTGAATCTATAATAATCTCATATATCATAGAACCTGTTAATCTATCCTCAATAAAAGTTGAGCCACATCTGACCATAGTGTCTTCTTTGAAATATTTTATACTGTTACTATCTACTTTAGTATAAGTTAACCCATACAATAAAACTATAAATATGATTAAAAAACTAGCAACTATTTTTTTATCATTATTAACTATAAAATTACCATACCCTTTTGTATTTAATAGATTTAAAAACTTTAATGGTTTAACTTTATATTGATCATTTAAAGTTAATAAAATTGTAGGGGCAATTGTAACACTAAAGATAAAAGCTAAAAATGCAGATGTAGTAATAGCAATACCTAGAGTAGAAATAGGCTCAATACTACTGGCTCCTAATGTTGCAAATCCTGTTGCAGTAGTAATCGATGTAAGAGCTATAGGTAAAATATTATTTTTCAATGCTAATCTTACGGCATCTTTATTTGCATAATTATTTATCTTAAAATATACCCATGCTAAATACAAATGCATGGCATCAGCAATAGCAATGGCACTTACAAAAGATGGAATATTAACCGTAAAATTATTTATCTTATATCCTAAAAGCATCTGAATTGAAAGAACTGTTAAAAATGTAAAAACTATAACGATAGATGGGACTAATACCCCTACAAAACTTCTAAAAAGAAAAAAAAGTAACAA
Source organism: uncultured Arcobacteraceae bacterium (assembly GCA_965603755.1). Taxonomy (GTDB): domain Bacteria; phylum Campylobacterota; class Campylobacteria; order Campylobacterales; family Arcobacteraceae; genus JAIOSF01. The sequence continues at coordinate 34,526 of CBFDEF010000013.1, read as the reverse complement.
CACTACAATGACAACAGCTAGTGGCATAAGTATAGTGGCATCTTTTTGGGATATAGTAACTAAAGAAGAAGTAATAGCAGGGGTACCAGAGATATAAAACTTATATCCATCTTGTAGTTCATATTGTTTTGTAATTTTTAATAATTCTTTATAAACATAAATATTAACCTCTTCATTTGCTCCTATTTCTTCTGATAACTTTACAGCTATTGCTGTAGTTTTACCATCTTTAGAGATAAGCTGATTTAAAATAAGATTATCATTTATAGCAATTTGTTTTTTTTGTTCTAAGTTATCATTGATATCTGCAATAAAATCATCTACATTAAAGTTATCATTAGAATCCCACATATATTGGTAGTTAGTTAAAGAGCTTACATCATCTACACCATCAATAGATTCAAACTCTTCTGTAAGATTAAGAATAGTATTTATAGCTTTTTTATTAAATATGCCATCTTTAGATTTAGTATCTTCAAAAGCTATAATAAAAGTATCATCACCACTAAAATCTTTTCTAAACTTATCATATTGTTTAATTATAGAAGAATCTTTATCAAACCAAATTCTATAACTACCTTCAAATGAGATATCTTTTAAACTAATAGATAATAATGATATAAATAAAGTAGTTAATATAATTATTTTGTATTTTTGTTTATCTAAATAGTTAATATACCTTTCCACAAAACCACCTTTTTGCTTAATTTAAATAATGATAACATAACAATATAAATATTAATCTATATAAATTTTAAAGCCAACTAAATATTAAAACATCATTTGGTATAATCACACAATGGGATATATAAAACTAAACAAAAAATCATTTTTTCATAATCTTGACTACTTTAGTACTAAATGTGGTACAAAAGAGAAACTAGCAATTGCACTAAAAGATAATGCATACGGTCATGGAATAGAACAAATCTCTCTTATGTGTCAAGAGTATGGGATAAAAAATGTTTTTGTTAGAAATTTGGCTGAAGCTAATATTGCAAAAAAATATGGATTTGAAACTATTTTAGTATTGTATGATATGCCTGAATTTAAAGATGATGGTGTTGTAATATCTATTAATAGTATAGATAGTTTAAACAAAGTTCCAAAACAAAGTAAAATAGAGTTAAAAATCGATACAGGTATGAACCGAAATGGTATTGATATAGACGAAATAAATATTGCATTAGAACTTATCAAAAAAAACAACCTTATTTTAAATGGTATTTTTACACATTTTTGTTGTGCAGATGAAGATAATGATATTACTAAAATACAAGAGGAAAAGTTTCTTTTGGTGATAGCAAAAATAAAAGAAAAAATAAAGTATAGTTTTAAAGTACACTGTGCCAATAGTGCAGGGGTTCATAAAGTAAATATGGATATTTATGATATGGCTAGAGTTGGTATAGGGGCATATGGGTATTTGGATTTAGAAGAGGAAAAATATCTTAAACCGGTCTTATCTTTATATGCAAATAAGATTACTACAAAAAAGTTAAAAAAAGATGAACATATTGGATATGGAAGTTGTTCATATATAGTACCTTTTGATATGACTGTATCAAACTATGATGTGGGTTACGGAGATGGATTATTTAGAGTTCCAGATAATATAACAGCATCTATTGCAAATAAAAAAGAGATTTTAGGGAGAATATCAATGGATAGTTTCTCATGTATTGGAGATGATAAAGAGGTGTGTGTATTTAATGATGTTACACATTTAGCAAAAATACATAAAACTATAAAATATGAGATATTAACTAACCTAAAAGCAAATATTAAAAGAGTTATCATATAGTAGAAGAAACTATAAACTAAAAGTACTAAAATATATTAAATATTTAAGTTTATTTAGATAATATTTCTTAAGTAATTAAAAAGTAACTATTTAAGGTAAGAAATGTCAAATAATTCAGATACTGTTATTCCATTAGAATTTCACTTCACTCCATCTAACTATAATATATTAATATTAGAAGATTCTAAAACTATGAATAAGATAATCAATATTACATTATCCAAAAATAACTATAATTGTTTTAGTGCTTTTAGCTTAAAAGAGGCTAGAGATATTATTCAAAAAAAACATATAGATTATATTTTACTTGATTTAAATTTACCTGATGGAAATGGTTCTGAACTTATATCTGAACTAAATGCTAAAGATATAAAAATTTTTGTACTTACAAATGAAACAAATAAAGATATAATGCATAAATTTTATCAATATGGTGTTATAGACTTTGTAATTAAAGATAAAAATTGTTTTCATAAAATAGATGAGATATGTATATCAATAGAACAATTGGAAAAAAATCACTCTAAAACTATTTTAGTTGTAGATGATTCTATAGTGATTCAAGCACAATTAAAAAATTTATTTTCAAGTAGAAATTATCGTGTAGTTGTGTGTGGTGACTCAAAAACTGCATTAGAGATTTTAGCTAAAGAAAAAATTGATTTAATGCTATTGGATATTCATTTAGCTAGTGAGAATGGTATTGAATTTCTACAAAAAAATAACCTTACAATTGTAAACATACTAAAAATACCAGTTATGATTATCTCAGGAAGAATAGAACCTAAAACTATTTCTGATGCTTTAAAAGCAGGTGCAGTAGATGTTTTAAGAAAACCATATATTATAGAAGAGATAGTATCTAAAGTAAATTTTTGGATTGATTATAAAAGAAGAGGGGATGAGCTAAGTTCTTCAACACAGCTTTTAACAGAATATAAAGATGCGGTAGATAGAAGTAGTATTGTATCAAAAACAGATGCAAATGGTATCATTACATATGTAAATGACCATTTTTGTACTTTATCTGGCTATTTAAGAGAAGAGTTAGTTGGTCAAAACCATAATATGGTAAGACATCCAGATGTAAGTTCTACTATATTTGAAGAGATGTGGCACACTATAAAAGAGTTAAAAAAACCATGGATGGGACAGATTAAAAATAAAAAAAAAGATGGCAGCTATTATTTAGTTCAAGCAGTTGTAAATCCTATACTTGATACAGATGGAAATATTTTAGAATATATAGCTATACGAACTGATATTACAGAAATGGATTTAGCAAAAAAAGCTACAGAGCAAATTTTAGCTAATATTTTGCTTCCAGTTATGATTACCTCAAAAGAAAGAAGAGTTGTTGTTTACGCAAATGATTTTGCGTGTGACTTATATGACAAAAAAATTGATGATATTATGGAAGCTGAAGTTGAATCTATTTATACTTTAGATAATGGTCCAGGTGAAATTATAGAACAACTTAAAAACACAGGGAAAGTTTATGGGGTTGAGGAACAGATAACAACTCATTCTGGAAAACAGTTTGTAGCCTTACTTTCGGTTGTACCTATAAACTATAAAGGTGAAGATTGTTATATCGGTATGACCGTAGATATTACAAAACAAAAAAATATGGAAAAAGAGATTCGATTATCACATAAACAAACAAGGGATTCTATAGAATATGCTTCAATGATACAAGGAGCACTTCTCCCTCAAAAAGAATCTTTATTTAATTATTTTAAAGATAGTTTTGTACATTGGGTGCCAAAAGATACAGTTGGTGGAGATATTTGGCTATTTGAAGATTTAAGACATAAAGATGAATGTTTACTACTGTATATTGACTGTACAGGACATGGTGTACCTGGAGCTTTTGTTACAATGATTGTAAAAGCTGTTGAACGAGAAATAGCTTCAATAATAAACTCAAGTCCAGATATGGATGTATCACCAGCATGGATTATGGGATATTTCAATAAAACAATTAAAACACTTCTAAAGCAAGAGACAAAAGATAGTATATCAAATGCTGGATGGGATGGTGGAATTGTTTATTACAATAGAAAAGATAAAATTATAAAATTTGCAGGTGCTGAAACACCACTATTTTATATTGATACAGATGGAACTTTTAATACAATAAAAGGGAATAGATACTCAGTAGGTTATAAAAAGTGTGATATGGATTATGAGTATAAAGAAACAATTATTGAAGTAAAAGAGGGTATGAAATTTTATTGTACAACAGATGGATACTTAGATCAAAATGGTGGAGAAAAAGATTTTCCATTTAGTAAAAAAAGATTTTCAAATATTATAAAAGAGCATCATAATAAAACGATGGAACAACAACAAGAGATTTTTATCAATGAGATGGAAAAATATGAATCTATGATTGAAAACAATGATAGAAATGATGATATGACTCTTATAGGATTTGAGATATAAAAGTTATTTGTGTTAGAACTAGAGTAGTTCTAACTGTTAGTTTTAAATTATACTAGTTCTAGTATTTTTTTAATATCTGTTACATTTAATCCTGATTTACTACAAGCAGTTTCAATGTTTTCGTTGTTGTCTAATAATCTTAAAAGTACTTTTACTTTTTCAATTTTAGTTATGTTCATTATTGACATGATTTTCCTTTCATATCTCAACATATGGCTTTAGTTATTAAATAGGAATATTTTAATTCTTATCTTTTTTTGGTTTTCGAAATACTCTTTAGTGTGATTTTAGAATAAATAATTTTGGTTAAAAAAGTGCTATAAAGCCGATTGTTAAGTGTTTTAAATTGGTTGCGGAAGCTGGATTTGAACCAGCGACCTACGGGTTATGAGCCCGTCGAGCTACCATGCTGCTCTATTCCGCGAACTGTAAGATGGATGGGGTACTAGGATTCGAACCTAGGAATGTCAGCACCAAAAGCTGATGCCTTACCGCTTGGCGATACCCCATCATGCTGTTAGAAAGAACATATCTTTTTAACTGGCGGAATTATAGTTAAATAAAACATATTTGTCAAGTAGTTTTCGAAAGAATTTTGAAATTCTTCAGGAAGCTTATAAAATCGTTTGGATATAATTACAAAAAATTATAAAAAGGACATATAATATGTCAGCTATACAAAGAGTTAAAGAAGCAATAGAAGAGATTCAAAAAGGTAATATGGTTATTATGCTTGATGATGAGGATAGAGAAAATGAGGGTGACTTAGTTTATGCTGCTATTTTAAGTGATGATCAAAAAGTAAATTTTATGGCTACACATGCAAAAGGTCTTATTTGTGTTGCAGTTACAAATGAGACAGCAAATAGACTTGATCTTAATCCAATGGTATCTTCAAATACATCATCTTATGAGACAGCATTTACTGTATCTGTTGATTGTGCAAAAGCTAGTACAGGAATTAGTGCAGGTGAGAGAGATGACACTATTAGAATATTAGCAAATCCAATTAGTAATGCTGTAGAACTTGTTCGTCCTGGACATATTTTTCCACTTATTGCAAAAGATGGTGGTACACTTGTACGAACTGGTCATACAGAGGGTTCTATCGATTTATGTAAACTAGCAGGTCTTGCAGGTGAAGCAGTAATTTGTGAAATTATGAAAGAGGATGGAACTATGGCAAGACGAGATGATCTTGACATATTTGCAGACAAACATAATATGAAGCAAGTTTATATCTCAGATATCATTGAGTATAGAATGGCACATGAATCTCTAGTAAATGAGATTAGTAGTGATGAAACAGAATTTTTCAATGCAAAAGCAACAAAAAAAGTTTTTTCAGACCATCATGACAATAAGCATACGATAATCCAATTTGGTGATATATCAAAAACTTCATATGTAAAGTTTCATAATGTAGAAGCTGATATAAACTTATTCATAAATGATGATAAATTACAGTCAATGTTAAAATCAATAAGTTACCTACAAGAAAACGGTGGAGTACTTGTATTTTTAGATAATAAGCAAGACAATAGAGATGCAGTAAAAGATTTTGGTGTAGGTGCTCAAATATTACATAAACTTGGTATTGAAGAGATTAATCTTCTTTCTAGTAAAGGGAAGCACGCTTTTGTTGGTTTAACAGGTTTTGGATTAGAGATAAAAGAAGATATTATTATAGAGGGGTAAATCCTTATCAATAGCGTTAATAGTTTAGAATAATTTTTCTAAACTATTATTTTGTTCTAATATATTATTTATATCTTTTATATCTTTACCTTTTAAATATAAGGCATTGAAGTTCAGCTTCTTAATTTGAGAAAATATTTCATTATCATCAAATGATGTTACATCTATTATAATTAACTTTGCATAACTATAAAACTGTTTTAAAAAACTTATCTCTTTGGTTGAAATATCTTCATTTTCATTTGCTAAAATAAATCTATTTGTTTGTCCTATTGGTACTATTTGTCTACTTTTATTTATAAATATTGGTTTAAATAATTCAAAATTATTTAATCTTTTTAAATCAATTTTATATTCAAATAACTCTGCAATTTGAATAAAATAATTAAGATAAACTTTTGGTAATCTAATATGCTCAAAAAATCTATCTTTATAAGAAAATGATAATTCAAATAAAGAGTGGATAGTTAGGTTTTTAATATCATACTCTTTATAGGTTAATATATTTACATTTGGAGATATAGCTTGTAAAAATTTTAGATTAGTACAAAATATAGTTTTATTATTCTCATAATTATTTAAAACTTCAAAATCTTTAGTGATATCATTAGTTAGAATTAGTGTTTTTTCAATAAATTCTTTTGTTTTAAAAAGTTTTAGTAGTTGATAAAATATTTCATCAATATGTATAAAAGATGACTGTTTTTGAAGTAAAAAATATCTTAATATATTTGTTTTTGCTTTTGTTAGGTTATCAACTTTTATCCAAGCTATTTCACTATCATTTATTTTCGGAATAAAGTCGATAATAACCGCAAATACACCTTTTATTATAGCTTTATCTAAATCAGCTTGATTATTTGTAAAAAAAGCATCTCCGTCATTAACTTTTGTTAAGTCTGTATGTATTTGAGTGACAAATGATATTGCTGGTGAATTTAAAAGTTCACCAGCAACAATATCTGTTAATGCAGAAATTTTCATAGTTATTTATCTTTGGTTTATTCTAGCTTACTTTTGTTCCAGCAGTTTTATTTTGCTCTGGTCTAAGAAGGTGTAGGCCATTTTCATCTTTAGCTGCTAGAAGCATACCTTCACTAATCATACCCATAAGTTTTGCGGGTTTTAAGTTTGCTACAACACAAGCTTGAGTTCCTACTAAATCTTCTGCAGAGTAAAACTCTTTTATACCTGCAAGTATTTGTCTATGTTTCTCTTCCCCTACATCAACTTGAAGTTTAAGTAGTTTTTTTGATTTTGGAACCTCTACAGCTTCAACTATAGTACCTATTTTTAATGTTGTTTCAAAAAACTTATCAATTGTTATTAAGTTGTCTGGCTCTTCATCTTCTATTTTTATATCTTGTTTTTTTGATTCTTTTCTTGGCTTTTCAACTTTTTCTTCAACTTTTTGAACATCAGCAGTTACTAATAGTTCAGCTTCTATTCTAGGGAATAGGGCATCTATTTTAGTTATAGTTGTATCTTGTACTAACTCTTTATTTAAAATCAAACTTTTGTATGATGCATTGTTTACTGTTATCCCTAAAGATTGTGCTATTTTAGAAATTTTCTCTGGCATTACACACTCTAAAAGAACTGAAACTTTTGCCATAATGTTTACAATCAATGCAACTAGTGCCATAGCTTGTTCTTCTCTGCCATCTTTCATCATATTCCATGGCTCATAGTCACCAATAGCTTTGTTTCCAATAGTTAAAACTTTCCATAGCTCTTCTAAGTATCTATTTAACTGCATATTATATATAAGTGGTTCTGCATTTTCTAAAATAGCATGAACATCATCTAGCTCTTTTTGATGATATTTTTCTACATCTTTACTTGTAACTTTAAAATCAAAATATTTTCCACTCATACCTTGTATTCTATTTAAAAGATTCCCTAAGTCATTTCCTAAATCAGAGTTGATTCTATCCATTAAAGCTCTTTGAGAAAAATCCCCATCTTGACCAAATGGTACTTCTCTAAGCATAAAGTATCTAAATGCATCAAGACCATAAGCATCTGCAACCTCTTTAGGATTTACAACATTTCCTTTTGATTTTGACATCTTTTCACCATCTCTAGTCCACCATCCATGAGCTGCAATATGATCAGGAAGAGGAAGGTCAAGTGACATTAAAAATGCTGGCCAGAAAATTGCATGAAATCTTAAAATATCTTTACCTACAAGTTGAACTTTTGCATGCCAGTATTCCATATTTTCTTCATCTTTACCATATCCTAAAGCAGTGATATAGTTAAGTAGTGCATCAAGCCATACATACATAACATGCTTATCTTCACCCATTGATTCAGGTAGTTTTATACCCCAATCAAAAGATGTTCTTGAGATTGAAAGGTCATTTAGCCCACCTTTTACAAAGTTTACTATCTCTTTAGCTTTTGACTTAGGAAGTATAAACTCTGGATTGTTTTCATATAGTGCTAAAAGTTTGTCTTCATAGTTTGAAAGTTTGAAAAAGTAACTTTCCTCTTTAACTACAGTTGTTGGTCTTCCACAATCAGGACAACCCTCTTCATTGATTAGTTGAGCATCTGTAAAAAATGTTTCACAACCTACACAATAGTTACCTTCGTAGTTACCTTTATAGATATCACCCTTATCAAACATTTTTTGAAATGCTTTTTGAACACCAAGTTTGTGATCCTCATCTGTTGTTCTGATAAATTTATCATAAGAGATATCAAAATCATCCCAAAGTGTTTTGAATTTTCCACTTATCTCATCTGCATACTCTTTTGGAGTTTTACCTCTTAAAGCAGCACTATCAGCTATTTTTTGACCGTGTTCATCAGTCCCTGTTAAAAAGAATGTATCATAACCCACTAATCGTGAATATCTAGCTAATACATCTGCAATGATAGTTGTGTAAGCGTGACCTATATGTGCTATATCGTTAACATAATAGATTGGAGTTGTTATATATACTTTTTTACATGATTGCGACATTTAATTCCCTTGAGTGTTTAATATTAATACGCGATTATATCTAAAATATTGTTAAATTATGCTACCCTTACAAATAAATTAAATGTAAAGGTAAAAACCTAAATGATAAAACAATACTATTTAAATCATAGTCAAATAGATGTATATTTTAAACAAAGCAAAGATGACTTTGTAGTAACAGAGATACCACTTTATGAGTTCACAGGTGAGGGTGAACATGTTATTTTAAAAATAAGAAAAAAAGATTTAACTACATGGGATGCTTTAGAGATAATTGCATCAAAAGTAGGGTGTAGAAGTAGAGATATTGGATATGCAGGTCTAAAAGATAAAAATGCAATGACAGTACAATATATATCTATCCTTAAAAAGTTTGAAGAGAAAATTGTTACTTTTGAACATCCTCAAATAAAAATCTTAGAAAAAACATATCATAACAACAAAATAAGAACAGGACATTTAAAAGGTAATAAATTTTTTATTAGATTAAAAAGAGTTCAACCAATGCATAAGATGAAAATAGAATCTGCTTTAGAGCAAATTGCAACTTATGGTATACCTAACTATTTTGGTTTTCAAAGATTTGGAAATGATGGAGATAATTACTTAAAAGGTAAAGATATCATTGATGGTAAGTTAAAAGAGAAAAAAAGAAAATTAAAACAGATGTATATAAATGCATATCAATCATATCTATTTAACTCTTGGTTATCAAAAAGAATCGAGATAAGTAAACTAATAGATGGATTTAAAGCTAATGAGATAGCTGCTAAAGTTGGTTTAGATGTTGAAACAATAAAAGAGATTCAAAAACAAAAACATCCGTTAAAAATACTAAAAGGTGATGTATTTAGTCACTATCCTTATGGTAGACTTTTTTATGTTGAAAATATGGAAGAGGAAGCTGAAAAATTTTATAATAGAGACAGAGTTCCTACAGGATTATTAGCTGGTAGTAAAACAAAGTTTGCAATTGAAGATGCACAAAAGTTTGAGGAAGAATTTATTCAAGAAACAAAAGAGGATGGTGCAAGAAGATTTGCATGGGTATTTCCATCTGAAATTTCTAGTGAATATAAAGAGGTGAAAGCTTGGTTTGAATTAAGTTTCGAACTACCAAAAGGTAGCTATGCAACAGAAGTTATATCTGAACTATTGCATATAGATTTAGTATAAATAAAGTGGCGTAGGAAAGTTTATTTTCCTGCGCCCATTGATGCTATAAGTGCAGCTAGTTCATCATCATCAACAACATCGTCATTATTATCACCAGCAAGATGTTTTGCACTAGAAGCAAACTTACCATTTTCTGGGTCTAATTCATTTACAACTCTCTCTATCTTTTGTCTACTTGCATCTTGTGCTTGCATAGACTCTAAAGTGATAAAAAGATTATTTTTAATACCATTTATATCGTTTTCTAAATTTTTGCTATATAGTAATTCATCCAATTTATTTATAACAACATCAATATGATCCATAACCTCTAGTGACATTTTTTCTGATTCTTCAATCACTTCACATAGTTGCGATACAATGTTTAGAGTTTCTATTTTTGTTGACATTTTTATTTACCTTTACATCTATATTCTTTTATTTGATTTAATGTACCAAATATTCTCATTGATTCTATCTCAACTTGTTTTGCATAATCATTAATTGTATTATTATCTTCACCATTTGCACTAGAATTCATCAGATTTGTTAAGTAATGATACAAATTGTTATTCATATCGTGTAGTTTTGTCACAATATCAGGATTAATATTAAGTTTATTATTAGCATAATTTTCCAACCAAGTATCAAGTTGGTCAAACTTTTTAATATTGTTATCATCTTTATCTGCTAATCTTGAGTATACATTGTCTTTATAATTAAATAGTTCAACTTTTAAATTTGCTATATCATATATTAAATCAATATCACAAACTTGAGTTCTTGTCTCTTGTAAAAAACTAGCTTTTGAAGCAGCTGTTACTAATCTATCTGACATATCTTCTATATCATTTGACATTTTAGATATGTTTTTAGATACATCTGCATTGTTTTGAGTCGATCTCTCCATTCTTGCAACATCTATATTTATTTTAACAATTGAATTTCCTTGCTCTTTAGATGAATTTGAAACATTTTCTATTAAATCTATTGTATTATTTATATTTGTGCTTAACTCTTGATAACCATTTATCATATCATCTGCTATTATTTTTCCACTGTTTGCTTTTTTAGTTGCACTTTCAACAATATCTTTAATATCTTTAGCAGCTTCAGCACTTCTTGAAGCAAGATTTCTAACCTCTTGTGCTACAACTGCAAACCCTTTTCCTGCTTCTCCAGCAGTAGCAGCTTCTACCGCTGCATTTAGTGATAATATGTTTGTTTGAAAAGCTATTTGATCTATTACAGTTATCGCTTGATTTATAGATGTTACTTGTAATACAATATCATCCATTGCAGCAGAAGTTGATTTAGCTAATTTTTGACCACTATTAGCAGAACTTGTAACCTCTTTGGCCAAAGTAGACATCTCAATCGTATTTTCTGTATTTTCTTGAATAGTTTTTGTAATATTATCTAAAGATAATGTTGTGTTTTTACCTGATTGGGCTTGTGCATCAACAGAATTTGATAGATTCATTGCTGATTCTGAAAGTACATGTGTATTATTATTTAATTGATCACCTGTATTTAAAACCATTGCTAATAACTCTGATGTATTATTTCCAACTAGTTTAATACCAGCTGTTACAGCCCCTAAATCACCATATATCCCTTTATCATCAATTTGATAATCATATTTTGATTGACTGTAATTTCTTAAAGTGATATTTATTTTATCAAGAGTAGATTTTACACTTTTTATCATATGGTTAAGGTTTTTTCTCATTGTTTCAACATGCGGATTTGAAGCACTTGAAGTAACTTCATATACAAAAAAACCATTTGCTGTTTTTTCTAATATATCATTAGTTTCAGAAATTACAATCTTATCTTGTCTTAAACCTTCATTTACTTGATCCATATATTTATTAAATAAGTTTGCTACTTCTCCTATTTCATCATTTGACTGAGCTTTTAGCTTAATACTAGTATCATTTGACGATATTAGATTCTCAAAACCTGTTTTAAGACCATCTAGGGGCTTAATAGTTGCTCTAACTACATAAAAAATAATAGCAATAGTAATCCAACCTAATATTGTTGACCAAATTAAAATAGCCAAAGTTATACTTTTTAAATCATTATCTGAATTTTCAAGAGAAAAAGTAAGATCCATAACTCCAATAATATCACCTTCTGATTGATTTGCATGACACATTAAACAATCTTTAGTAGCAATCATAGGTTTAATCATTCTTAAATTATGGCCAGTATCATTATCTATTTCAATCATTTGATTTGATTTTGTTCTAAATGATTTTAATATTACTGAATCATTTGTAAATGTGTTATCTGGAGAATACATCTCTATTAATGACTTGCTTTTTGCAATTGTTAACTTCTGTACACCTATTATGCTTCTTGCTTCATCTTCAGCTTTTTTTATCTGTTCTGGGTCACCTGAATTCATGGCATTTCTTAAGCTTTGAAAAATAGCAGTATTTAACATATCAAGACTATTCTTTGTTGTCTCAATATTGTTGTGACTAACTTTTAAAACAGTTGATATTAATACAGCTGTGCTGCTTAAAGTCATCAATAGAAACATTGAAAATATAATCTTATTTCCAACTTTTTTAGTTATAAATTCTGGTAACATTTAAATTCCTATAGTTTTGTTAATTCATTTTATTACAAAAATTATTAAACAATGATTATATAGATAAAGTTATTCTAAATACCGCTCCATCATCTTCATTGTATGCAGTAATATTTGCATCGTTTTGATCTTCTATTATTTTTTTGGCAATACTAAGACCTACACCCATCCCTGATGATATTTTAGTACCTTTAAATGGTTCAAAAAGGTGATCTACAATTTCATCTTTTATCCCACCTGCATTATCTTTAAATTTAATTATGATTTTATTATCATCTTTTGTTAAATTTATATCTAATCTTCTATCTTCAAATTGTTCAATTTTCATCAACTCATCCATTGCATTATTAATAATAATAATCCAAACTTGCTCCATTCTTTGTAGCTCTACATTTGCAAAGAATTCAAATTCATCTTTATTCATATCTAGACTAAATTTTTGTCCATTTAGATAAACATTTGATATATGTTTGATTTTGTTGTAAGCTAAAATAGCTGATGTTATAATAGAAGAGTAGATATTTGCATTCTCTTTTACATTTAATGATTGTTGAGAGATCTCTTTCATAGAACTTACAATAGTTTCTATCCTTTTTACACCATCATTTATTTTTAGTAAACTCTCTTCTATATTGTTTTTTACATTTACATCTAAATTTGTAATATCATCAACATCATATCCTAGCATCTCTAGATTTGCTTTAATATACGTAAGAGGTGTATTGATCTCATGTGTAATTCCAGCTGCTAATTGTCCTGTAGCACTAAATTTAGCGTTAAGTATCCTCTCCTCTTGATTTGCGATCATCTCTTCATCTAGTTTTTGTTGTAGTATAATATGCTCTAAACTCTTTTTTATATTGTCTATTAACTGATGCATATCTATTGGCTTTGTAACAAACTTAGATATTCCAACATCAATTGCTTTATGTAAGAAGTCTTTATCATTGTGAGCTGTTGTAATAATAATTGGTATATTATTATTTACTTTTCTAATCTCTCTGCACATATCAAGACCATTCATTTTTGGCATGCTTATATCTGTAATAACAATATCAATGCTATCTTGATTTTTAGTAAATATATTTAAACCCTCTTCACCATCTGAAGCAAGATAACATTTTTCAAATAATGTACTAATAAGTGAATAGACTACATCTCTTAATTGTTCTTCATCTTCTACATATAGTGCTGTTAAATTCTTAAACATTTGTTCCCTTAAATATATAATATTCTAATTATAATATCTTTAATATTAAAACACAAATATTTTTCAATAGATGTAAAGTTTGTATATAATATAATATAATAATTTAAATATGAAGAGTTAATATATGATAGTAGCAATAGAGGGTAAAGTAGAGCTAAAAGAGCCGACTAAGGTACATATAAATGTAGCAGGGCTTGTCTACGAAGTTTTTGTATCTATAAATTGTAGTTCAGCTATAATAGAGCAAAATGTTAGGTTGTATACTACACAGATTATTAAAGAAGATAGTAATAACTTTTATGGTTTTTTAGATTCTAATGAAAAAAAATTATTTGATACAGTGATAAAGATAAATGGAGTTGGACCTAAAGTAGCACTTGCTATTTGTAGTACTTTTACCCCATCAAGTTTTGCACAAATTGTAGAAACAACAGATGTTAGTATGCTTAAAAGAGTTCCTGGAATTGGTCCAAAAGGGGCAAGTAGAATTTTAGTGGAACTTAGTGGTTTCGTGATTGATGCATCAAAAGATTCAACAAACTTAAATCAAAGTGGCAGTGCGGCAGTTCAAGCATTAGAGTCTTTAGGATTTAAAAAAGACCAAATAAATAAAGCACTTTTAAACTGTACATCTAGTGATGTCTCAGGTTTAGTAAAAGAAGCGCTTAAAAAATTACAGAGATAGGAATAGTCTATATGAAAATAGCAATTGTATTTGGAAGTCAAAGCTTTGAGCATGAGATAAGTATAGTAAGTGCTATAGCTATGAAAAAAGTTATAAATAATGAACTTTTATACATATTTATAGATAAAAATAGAGAGTTTTACCATATACCAACACAAACAATAAAATCAAATATATTTAGTAGTGGTGAGTATAAAAAATGTGATAAATTACAGTTAGGTCAAGATGGTTTTACAAAAAAAGGGTTGTTTTCAAATAAAACTTTAGATTTTGATGTTGTATTAAATCTTACTCATGGTGGAGATGGTGAAGATGGTGTATTAGCTGGATTATTTAAATTTTTCAATATACCTTTTATAGGTCCAAGAGTTGAAGCAAGTGTCGTAAGTTGTAATAAATATCTTACTAAAGGTTATGCAAGTGCTTGTGATGTTAAAACTGTGGATTTTAAATATTATAATAAAAATGAAAAAGTTGAAGTTGATACTTTTCCAGTAATTATAAAACCAATAAGATTAGGAAGTAGTATAGGTGTTTCAATAGTTAAGTCTCAAAGTGATTTAAACTATGCTTTAGATGTTGCATTTGAATTTGATGATGAGATTATCATAGAGCCTTTTATAAATAATGTAAAAGAGTACAATCTTGCAGGTTGTAAATACAATGGTGAGTTTAAGTTCTCAATAGTAGAAGAGCCTCAAAAAGAGGAATTTTTAGATTTTGATAAAAAGTATTTAGATTTCAATAGAACAGAACAAGTTTCAAAAGCAGAGGTATCTGTTCAATTAGAAGAGAAACTAAAAGAGAATTTTAAAAAGATATATAACACAACTTTTGAAGGATCATTAATAAGATGTGATTTTTTTGTAGTTAATAGTGAAGTATATCTAAATGAGATCAACCCAATTCCAGGTAGTATGTCAAACTATCTATTTGATGATTTTAATAGTGTAATTAATAATTTAGCTGTTAGTCTACCAAAAGATAAATATATACAAATAAACTATGATTATGTAAATAAAATACAAAGTGCAAAAGGTAAGGTATAAGTGTTAGAAGTAAGTAAAAAAATCACTACTTTAGTAGGTAGAACAAATGCTACATATGAGTTGATAAAAGAAGGCGATAAAGTTCTTGTAGGTTTTAGTGGTGGAAAAGATTCTTTGACACTTATTCATACTCTTAAAAGGATGCAAAGTAAAGCACCATTTAAATTTGAATTTAAGGCAGTTACTATTACATATGGTATGGGTGAAGATGTACAATTCTTAGCAGATCATTGCAAAAAATATGATATACCTCATGAGATAGTTGATACTAAAATTTTTGATATTTCTGTTGAAAAAGTGAGAAAAAATAGCTCATTATGTAGTTTGATTTCTAGAATGAGAAGAGGATATCTTTATACACATGCTTTAGAAAATGGCTTTAATAAACTAGCTCTTGGTCATCACTTAGACGATTCTATGGAAAGTTTTTTCATGAACTTTTTTTATAATGGAGCTATGAGAGCGATGCCTCCAATTTATAAGGCAGAAAATGGTTTATATGTGATTAGACCATTGATATTTTGTAGAGAAAGACAACTTAGGGCATTTGCCGAAACAAATGACATTGGAGTAATAGGAGATGAAGGTTGTCCTGGAATGAGATTAGATGAAAAACAAAGAGTGCATATGAAAATGCCACATGCAAGAGCAAATACAAAAGAGCTTTTAGCTAAACTAGAGGAACAAAATCCTCAAATCTTTGTATCTATGAAAGCAGCATTTGCCAACTTCCATCCAAATACATTTTTTAATAAAGATGATTTAGATAAAGAGTAGTTTTAAAACTACTCTTTATATCTCTTTTCCATTCCAAAAAATAATTTTATTTCTACCTGTATTTTTTGCTTTATATAAAGACTTGTCAGCGTTAGATATCGCTTGGCTTGCTGATTTATTATTTGATCTTAGTTCAACTCCAGCACTAAATGTTATTTGAATTTTATGGTTATTAAATAAAAATTTATTTTTACTAACAACACTTTTAATTCTTGTTACATATGTTTCAAGCTCTTCAATATTATTATAATGTAAAGCAGCTACAAACTCTTCCCCACCATATCTACCAATAATATCTGTATCTCTTGTAAGTTTTAGTAGAAGTGATGCAAAAGTTTTAAGAACAACATCCCCACCATCATGACCATAATCATCATTTACTTTTTTAAAGTGATCAATATCAAAAAATACAATAGCAAAATCTTGACCACCTCTTTTATATATGCTATCTAGCCTTTCTATCTCTGTTTCATAGGCACTTCTTACTAATGTTCCAGTTAAATGATCTTTTGAACTTTTCTCTTTAGTCTCTAGTAGTTCACTTTCAAGCTCTTCTATACGGCTTTCAAGTTTTTTAACTTCATTTTTACCAGTTGAAAGATTATCATTTACTGCTGACATCTCATTTTCAATAGTAATTGCTGCTTGTACTAGTTTTGCTTGAAGTTTATTTAATTCCTCTTTTGTTGAACCTGCTACACTTATTGATTGTATTTCATCTTTTATATTTGCAACATTTGAAGAGCCATTTTTATTACTATCTATGGCATCTCCTAGATATTTGCTCATAAGAGTAATTAGTCTAGCTATATCTGCAGTTTTTTGTGCAACAACTTTTTTATCAACTTCAAATCTATTTTCAATAAACTTTTCCATCTCTTGTTGTATTGATTCTTCAAATATTAAAGATGGAGAATCACCAATTTTTATAGAAAATGCTTGTAAATCATTACTAAAACTTAAAGAGATAGATGGCTTTAAAGATTGTTGTAGCAGTTTAGACATTTTATCTATATTTTTACTTTCAACTCTTTGTAGTAAGATATCTATAACATCATATATTGTTTCTATATCTTTGTTTTTATTATTTTCTAATTCATTTTTAGTTAATTTTGATAAAATAGTATTAAAATACTCACACTCTTGAATATTTAAATCCATACCTTTTGAAATGTTACAAAACTCTTTTTCATACTCTTTTGGTGTTGCATCAATATTTTTTATTGCTAAATTCACTAAAGTTTGTTTTGTTATATTAGAAATCTTTTCCATTAGTTATCCTAAAAGTTTTTTAACCATCTCATTGATTCTTTTACCATCAGCAGAACCACCAATTTTTACTTTTGCAGGGTTCATAATCTTACCCATATCTTTCATAGATGTAGCACCAACTTCATCTATAATAGCTTGAATAATAGCTTCTAACTCACTATCATCAAGTTGTTTTGGTAAATATAAAGAGAATACATCTATTTGTTCTTGCTCTTTAGAGATTAAATCATCTCTTTTAGCTTCAGTATATTGAACAATAGCTTCCTCTCTTTGTTTAATACCTTTTTGAATAAGTTTAATAATTGCATCATCAGTTAACTCTATTCTTTCATCTACTTCGATCTGTTTAATCATAGTGTTAATACTTCTAATAGAATCTCTTCTATTTATCTCTTTTGCTCTCATAGCATCTTTTAAATCTGATTTTAATTGCTCTTTTAGTGTCATTTTGTTATTCCTATTTATATTTTAATTTATTTCACTTATTATAACTAAGTTGTTTTAAAAACTATATATTTTTATAAATTATTTCTTTTTAAAATATCTACTATTTTACTTAATCAAGAGTTTTTATAGGGTCTTTAGTATAAAAACCCAAACAACCATAAGGGTATTTTATTATTAAATCCTATTTCGATCTCATCTGAAACAACATAAGAATTTTGTAAGTCTTTTATTTGTTTAAAGCTTTTATTTTTTCCTCCAATTTCAAATACATATTTATCATTAACTAAAAAATCACCATAATTAGAACTGAAAATCGTGTCATCAATAAGTTTTGTTTCAGCATTATAATAATTTTTTATTTGATTTACAAAAAATGATTCTCTGGCACTTCCTATATCAATTTTAGAAGTTAAAGCATAAGATATATTTGTATTTTGCATAAAAAGTTTTTCAGGTTTACTCATAATATTGTAACCTTTTTCTTTACTGCGTATACTATTAATAATTTTTGCTGATTCTAGATGTTCTATGTACTCATACACTTTTGGTCTTGAAATATTTGTAGCTTTTGCTATATCTGTAATATTTGGTACAAATGGAACATTTACAGCTAACATATAAAGTAGTTTTTTTAGTTTTGTTATTTGTTGCATTTCAATTTTATTTATATATGGTAAATCTGTTTCTAAAATTAGATTTATCATTTGAACTATCTTTTGATAATATGTATCTTTATCTTCTAAAATAAATGGATATGAACCATATTTCAAGTATTCTTTAAAATGCATCAATGGTTTAATCTTATTTTTTATATCACTTGCAATTGTTTTATGATTTGTCAAAATATCTTCCATACTAAAAGAATCGAACTTATCTACACCCGTAAACTCAAGATACTCTCTAAAGGACAAATTTTCAAGATGATAAATAATTGTTCTTCTTGATAAGTCAGCATTTTGTTTTTCTATTTGTAATATTGATGATCCAGAAAATACAACTTTGATATCCAAACTATCATAAATATTTTTGATATGAGTTGACCAGTCATCATATTTATGAACTTCATCTATAAATAATACTTCGCCACCATATTGTTCAAATTCTTTCGCAAACTCTAGTAAACTAATAGATTGCATATATGGATTATCTAAAGTTATGTATAAAGCTTTATCAGTATTAGTAAAGTTTTCTTTCATATATTGAAGCATCATGGTTGTTTTTCCAAGACCTCTTTGCCCTAGGATTCCAATTGATTTTAAATCCCAATTTATTTTATCATAAAGATATCTTTTAGGTGTTAATGATGTTCTTCTCAATAAGTTTTCACAATTTTCATACATTATTTGTAAACTCATAATATCAACCTTTCTTTTAAATGTAAAGTAAGATTAACATAAAAGTTATTATATGTCACTTATAAAAGCTATATAATCAAAGTAAAATAAACACCTCTACCTTTACCATGACTTTGTAAAATATTATTTTCTACAAGATAACTTAAATCTCTACTTGCTGTTAATCTTAGAGATTTAGTTATGTTCATATATTTATTTACTTTCATCCCACCCTCAAACTCATTTGGCAAATATGAAAGCATCTTAAGTATTACTTTTTTTTGCCTATCATTTAGTTTTATATTTTTACATTTATCCCAAAACATTGCTTTTGTATTTACTATTTTTACATTTATAAATTATTTGTTTTTAAAATATCTACTATTTTACTATCACTTATAGTTGATAATTCTGATTTAGAGTATAGCGCCATTAAGTATATGTTATTTTGTTTATCTAAATAGTAGTATATCACTCTAAACCCTTTGCTTTTTCCAGTAGGTACAGAAGAATTTTCTAGTCTTATTTTATAACAATTGGAACCTAGGTTTATACCTGCTTTTGGATTATTTTGAAGTTCTGTTTGAAGTGTTTTTAAATCTTTTGTTAAGTTTTTGTATTTTTTATATAAGTGTTTTACATCTTTTGAAAAGTTTGGTAGATTAGTTATTTTCAAGTTCATCTATAAGCTCATCAAGTGTTTGTAAACTTTCATTTTTAGTTATTGCTTTTTTTAACTCTTTTGATGTATCATCAAACTTATTATAAAATATCTCATTTTTTTGGTTTTCTATATATGACTTTACAGCTTCAAGTATGATTTCACTTCTGTTTAATGAAAAAGCTTTAGTAAACTCATCCAAATCATCTAAAATATACTGAGGAAGCCTTAATCCTACTTGTTGTTTTTGTAGTTGCGATAAACTATACATAATAATAAACCTTTAGTTTTGTATATAAATATTATATACTTTTATCAATTATTTCACAATTTGAACAAATGAAATGGAATAATAGAAAATTCGTATCAAAAATGATATGTATTTATTGATTAATCGTATCATTTGTACTATAAGCATTAAAATATAAATACGGTAGAATTACAAGAATTATAACAGACTTACTATTATTCAATAGGATATTTAAGTAAAAAAATATATCACTATATCTGATACTACTTCCCGTGATATTAAAGAGCTATTAGATTTAGCTTGTATCAAACAAGTAGATGGATCTATAGGAAAAAGTACGAGATATAAAGTTGTATTTAAAATATTTATAATAACAATCAAAACTACTAAAAATATAAAATTCCAATTAAAAAAGTTACAACAAATTTAATAGGAATTCTATGTGAAAACATTAATCTGTTGCCTTTAGCTTAATACCAAATGAGTTTTTAACTTTCATAACTGTTTAATACTCCAATTAAGTCATTTTTTGATACATTTATTACTTTTAATTTTATCATTTTATACTTATATTTAAAATTTGACTTAACTTATCCAAACATATATTTAGTTATTATGTTAAAAATACGTAAAGGTTAACATTTGGCTAAAAATGATTGGATAGAAGTAATAGATATTTTTAACAACAAAGATATAAATTATATAGATGATTTTTTAAAGTCTACTAATAAGTTCTGTCCAGATAATACTCAAGTAAATATATTTGATGAAAATCATAATGCATTTAGTTCAAAACTGCTAAAAAAAGCAAAACCAGGAAATTGGATACCAGTTTATAAAAAAGAAGATTTATCAGATTTCTTAGTTAAAAATAATTTAATGCCAATTCGTTGTGGTCAAGGTGAATTTTTCTTTTTTAAAGGAGAAGTTTTTTTTGATTTAACTAAAATAAAATTTAATGATATTAATATAAAAGAACTTTTACAAATAGAAAGTTTTATTCCTCTAACATTAAAAGAATTTCAAAAAAATGAAAATGCTTATTTAAATAAGGCATTAGCAATTGGAATAATTAATAATTTTATTGATAGTGAACAATTATCAGTTTTTAAACAAGAATTAAATAATTTAAACTATCGTCGTTTATTGTACGGACAATTTGGTAAAATTAAAACAAATATTGAGTTAGAATTTAAAACTACTCATGGTATAAAAAAAATCAACAAAGGTTTTCAATTTGAAATAGATTTAGTATTGGAAAACAGTGATGAAATTATTATTTTTGAGGCTAAACAAGGTGTAAAAGCAAGAACTACATTTTCTTTATTACAGTTGTATTATCCATTAATTTACTTAACTAAAATTACAAATAATAAAAAGAAAATTAGAACTATTTTTATAGATATAGTTTCAGATACTAATCATAATGAAATTTATAAATTAACAGAGTTTAATTTTAAAAATTTAGAATTTAATAATTATACAATAATAAAAAATTGCAAATATACTTAGAGATTGATTTAGTTTGATAAATCAATCTTTTCTACTAAAACCCCTCAACAATCTCTTCAAGTTCTAAAAATCTTTCAACTTTAGCCTCATATGTCTTATTTGCTTCATCTAACTCTTGAGTAACTACTAGTAAACCTTTTTGTTCATAACAAGCTGGATTCATGCTACATGCGCTTAATTCTTCTATTTTCTTCTCTAACTCTTCTATCTCTTTTGGTAAGTTTTCATAGTCTCTTTTATCGTTAAATGTAAGTTTAGTTTTTTGTTTTACAACTTCTACTACTTTAGTTTCCTCTTTTTTTAGTAACTGTTTTTGAGTAGTTTGAGAATTTTGTTGTTCCATCTCTTCTATAAACTTAGCATCTTTTTCATCTTCTAAATACTCTGTATACTTTTGGTAACTCTCTTCAAGTAGTCCGTCACCTTTAAATATATATAGTTTTTTTGCAATCTTATCTACAAAATATCTATCGTGACTTACAAATATCAAGGCACCTTGAAAGTTAGCAAGATATTGTTCAAGAATATTAATAGTTGGAATATCCAAATCATTTGTAGGCTCATCCATAATTAAAACATCAAATTGTTTTGTAAAAAGTAGGGCTAGGGCGATTCTGTTTTTCTCACCACCACTTAAAACACCAACTTTTTTATCTAAATATTCTCTTGGAAAAAGGAAGTCTTTTAGGTATCCAAATACATGCATATTTCTACCGTCACTTAAGATAACTCTATCTCCACCATTTGGACAAAAGTTGTGCATAATAGTTTGATCTTCATCTAGCATAGCTCTTTGTTGATCAAAATAACCAACTTTAAATTCACCTTTTTTAAAAGTTCCTTTATCTATTTTTAATTTATCTAAAAATACTTTTAAAATTGTAGATTTTCCACTACCATTTGGACCCACTATTGCTATAGTATCTTTTTGTAAAATTCTAGTTGTAAAATCTTTTAAGATTACTTTATTTCCAAGAGTTAGGTAAACATTGTCTAGTTCAAAAAGCATCTTCTTTTTGTTTTGAGTTGCACCATCATTGAAAGCTTTTTGCTCTCTTTGAATATCTAGTCTCATTTTATTTATTCTTGCTGGATTTGATTTTACTTTTTCTTTTAAATCAAAATAGTTATCTTTTCTTAAAACATTTCTTTTTCTTCTTGCTGTCACACCATGTTGCATCCAGTGAGCTTCAGCTCTTAATTCCCTTACAAGATTATCATGCTCTTTTTGCATATTGTGAAGATTTTGTTCTTTTTGTAGTAGATAGTCTTTATATCCACCTTTATATTTAGTAAGAGTTCCACCCTCTATTTCAATAATATTTGTAGCAACATTATCTAAAAAGTATCTATCATGTGAAATAAATAGAAGAGTAAAACTCTCTTTTAATAGAATAGTTTCTAAGAATTCAACCATATAAACATCAAGGTGATTTGTAGGCTCATCAAGAAGTAATATATCTGGTTTTTTTAAAATCAAACCAGCAAGTCCAACACGACGCTGTTCACCACCACTTAAAAGATTTACATCTTTAAACTCATAACTTTTTAGATCAAACTCCATAAGAACTCTTTGGATTTTGTTATCTAAGTCCCAAGCGTTATGATGGTCTAGGTATGTTGTAAGATGAGCTTGTCTATCTAATAACTCCTCATTTTCCCAGTCTTCAGCTAAAAGAAGTGATACTTCATCATACTCTTTTTGTGCAGCTTTTAGCTCTACTAACTGCTCCTCAATTGCATCTCTTACTGTTTGACCTGATTTAAACTTTGGTTGTTGATCTAACATCTCAATTTTAAGTTTTTTATCAATAGCTATCTCACCACTATCAGCTTCTTCAGCGCCTGTGATAATTTTCATAAAAGTTGATTTACCTTGACCATTTTGACCAATAATAGCAACTCTTTGTTTCTCTTGTAAAGTGAAGTTTACATCTTTTAGTATAACTTTTATATCGTATTGTTTATTTATTTTTTGTAAGTCTATTAGTGCCATTTTATGATTGCTATTTCCCTTGTTTGTAGGTTTCTTTTGATTTTTTGATGATACAACACTTATTGTTAATTGAGGCTTTATTTTTTAAGTGGTGAATATTCATATTAATAGAATATTCATCATCTTTATTTGTATTAAAAATTAAATTATTAATCTTCTTTTTTAGTAGTTGTTTTTTTTGCCACAGTTTTTTTAGCTGGAGCTTTTTTAACAGCTGGCTTCTTTGCAGGTGCTTTTTTAACAGCTGGTTTTTTCTCAGCAGTTTTTTTAGCTGGTGCTTTTTTTGTTGTAGTTTTCTTTGCAGGTGCTTTTTTAGCAGCAGCACCTCTTCTACCTTTTGCAGGTTGGTTTTTAATAATCTCTTTTACCTCTTTAATAGATAAAGCTTTTATATCTTGCTCATCTAACTCTTTAGGTAGTTTATAGTTTTTCTTTTTTGATTTAATATATGGACCATATCTTCCAATAATAATCTGTGTTTCATCATCTGGAAAGTCTTTTATTAAAGCTTTTGCTTTTATCTCTTTTAACTCTTTTACTACTTCCATAGCACGAGGAAATTCAACAGTATAAGGGTCATCCTCTTTTAAACTAAAATATTCAGATTTAATTTGAATATATGGACCAAATCTTCCTATTGCTACTTTTACATCATTTCCATTCTCGTCACTACCTAAAACTTTTGGAAGTTGTAAAAGTACAAGTGCTTCTTCTATAGTTATATTATTTACACTTATTGTATTTGGAATAGATGCGATTTTTGGTTTATCTTCATCCTCTTTTGTACCTAATTGTACATATGGACCATACATTCCAACTCTTGCAGTTATAGGTTTTTGTGTTTTTTCATCAATTCCTAACTCTCTAATATCTGAGAATTTTGCTCTAGGTGCATTTTCAGTTTTATCATCAACATTTTTAACAAATGGCTCATAAAACTCTTTCATCACTTCATTCCAAGCAATTTTACCCTCAGCAATTTTATCAAACTCCTCTTCAACATGAGCTGTAAATCCTAAAGATACAATATGTTCAAAGTGTTCAACTAAAAAGTCATTTACAACTGTACCTATTAAAGTTGGTTTTAGTTTTTTATCTTCTGTTTTTATAACATATTCTCTTGCTTGAATTGTAGCAATTGTTGGTGCATATGTAGAAGGTCGTCCAATACCTTCAGCTTCCATCTTTTTAACAAGTGAAGCTTCTGTGTATCTAGCAGGTGGTTTTGTAAAGTTTTGTTCAGTTGTTAATAGCTCAAGATCTAAAATAGTACCTTTTGCAATAGTAGGCAAAATCTTTTCTGTGTTATCTAAAGCTGCATCTGGATCATCAGAACCTTCTGTATATGCTTTCATAAACCCTGCAAAAACTATTCTAGTACCTTTTGATTGGAACTCATACTCTCCATCTTTACCAGCTCGGATTTTATATGTTGTATTTGCAACTACTGCTTGAGCCATTTGTGTAGCTATAGTTCTTTTCCAGATTAAACTATATAGTCTATATTGACCACTATCTAAGTATGGTTTTACATCACTTGGTTTAAGTGCAAGATTAACTGGACGAATCGCTTCATGGGCTTCTTGAGCACCTTTTGCTTTACTTTTATAATGTCTAGGTTTATCTAAAGCGTAAGTTGCTCCATATTCTGATTCTATCACCTCTTTAGCCATAGATGTTGCAAATGAAGATAAGTTTACACTATCTGTTCTCATATATGTAATAAGACCACCAGTATGTCCAGGGATAGTAACTCCCCCTTCATATAGTTGTTGTGCTACTACCATAGTTTGTTTTACACCAAAACCAGCTTTTCTACTTGCCTCTTGTTGTAAAGTTGAAGTTGTAAAAGGTGGTGCTGGATTTCTTTTTGATTCTTTCTCTTCTATATCTTCAAGTAGATAGTTTGAAGCATTACATGAAAGTTCAATAGCTTTTGCTTCCGCTTCATTTCTTACTTTTTGAGTTTTACCATCTATTTTGGCTAAATCAGCTCTTAACTCTGGTGTATTAAAGTCAGCTTTTACTTTCCAAAACTCTACAGGCTCAAAAGCTTCTATCTCTTTCTCTTTATCTACTATGATTCTAACAGCAACTGATTGAACTCTACCTGCACTTAAACCATATCTTACTTTTTTCCAAAGTAGGGGAGATAGTTTATATCCAACAGCTCTATCTAAAATTCTTCTTGCTTGTTGAGCATCTACTAAATGTTGATCAACATCTCTTGGAGATTCTAAAGCTTTTAAAATAGCAGTTTTAGTAATCTCATGAAATACAATTCTTTTTAGAGGGTTTTTTTGAATTTTCAAAGCAGGGATAAGATGCCATGCAATAGCTTCTCCCTCCCTATCCTCATCGGCCGCGAGGTAGATAACTGTATCTTTTGTTATCTGTTTTTTTAAATCGGCAATTACTTTAGTTTTGTCTCTTGAAACCATATATTGTGGTTCAAAGTTATTCTCTGGGTCAAAACCTAATTTTGATTTTGGTAGATCTCTTACATGCCCCATAGATGCCATGACTTTATAGTCGGAACCTAGAAATTTTGAGATTGTTCTAGCTTTAGCAGGTGACTCCACGATAACTAAGTTTTTCATAATTGCCTCTTGATTTAATATTTGGAGCGAATACTAACATAAAAAAATTTAAACTATATTAATTTAACTATTAACAATATAGTTTAATCTTTAAAAGGAAATAATATAATGATAAATGAAATATTGATAGAATGCAAATAAACTAGTACAAAATAGGTAATATGGATAAAATTTACAAGATATACCAAACATTATATAAAAGATATGGAGCTCAGGGCTGGTGGCCATTTATAAATTATGATAAAACAAATAGTGGCTATCATAAACTAAACTATAATTTCCCACGAAACCAGAATGAAGTTTTTGAAGTTTGTTTAGGTTCTATATTAACACAAAATACAACTTTCAAATCAGTAGTAAAATCACTTCATAATCTAAATGATTTAGACTGTATAAACTCAAAAGCTATAGAGTCAATGGATATAGATGTTTTTAAAGAGGCTATTAGACCATCTGGTTATTTTAATCAAAAAGCAAGATATATTTTAGAGTTTATAAAGTTTTTTCATAAATTAAATGGAACAACACCAAGAAGAGAAGAACTTTTAAAAGTTCTAGGTGTTGGGGAAGAGACAGCAGACTCAATTTTACTATATGGATATAATAAGCCTCAATTTGTTGTAGATGCATATACTAAACGAGTATTAATAGAGTTAGATATTATAAATCCAAAAGCAAAATACAAAGATATAAAAGAGTTGATGGAAAATTCATTAAAAAATATTATCAAAGATGAAAAAGAGTTAGTTATAGTTTACCAAGAGTACCATGCTCTTATAGTTGAACACTCAAAGAAGTTTTATTCTAAAAAACCTTATGGGGTAGGGTGTTTTTTGAAAGAGGATAATTTATGAATATGAATTTATTAGATAAAAACAACAACACAGCAATACTACTTGCAGGAATATTAGCAATAATTGTAGGTGTGGGTGTCGCTAGATTTGCTTTTACTTCGCTACTTCCTTCTATGCTAGATGATTTTTTAACTGTTACAAATGCAGGGATATTAGCATCGTTTAATTTTATCGGGTATTTAAGTGGAGCAATTTTTTCTATATTTATAAAAGATATAAATACAAAAGTTAAATATTTTAGAGTTGGTATGATTTTAAGTATCTTAACTACACTAATACTAGCAACAACTACATATGAGATATTATGGTTAATCTCAAGAGTTATTGCAGGCTTTGGTTCTGCTATGGTTTTAATAGTTGGAGGAGCTATAGTGATGGTGAAGCTTAACTATGAAGACAAAACAAAAGCTATGGGGATACACTTTAGCGGCATTGGTTTTGCTATTGCTATTAGTGAACTTATAAGTCAATATGTATTACAAGATGGCAGTTGGAGTGATGCTTGGTTTGCTTTGGCTTTATTTGCTTTTGTAGTTACATTTTATTCTATATATATTTTATCTTTTGATAAAGAGACTAAAAATGCATCTGTAAAACATAAGCTTTCTAAATCTATTTTTTCTACATATGTGATACTTCTTATCTTTGCTTATTTTACTGAAGGGGTAGGGTTTGTAGTTCAAGGTACATTTTTGCCAGATATAATTAATTCACTTGATGGTTTAAAAGGGTATGGAAATTTAGGCTGGTTAATAGTTGGTATTGCTGGAATACCATCATCTGTTATTTGGATGAGATTAGCGCATACCTATGGTAGTGTTGATGTTATTATTTGGGCTATGAGTTTACAAATGTTAGGTATACTAATACCTACATTTACAAATGATGTATATTTAAACCTTTTAAGTGGAGCATTGTATGGAAGTACTTTTATAGGGCTTGTTGCACTTTTTATGAATCTTGGTGGACAACTCGCTGGTAAAAACCCAGTTGTTCTTATGGGTTCTATGACAGCTGCTTATGGAATAGGGCAAGTAACAGCTCCACTATATAGTGTAGCACTTATTGAACACTTTGGAAACTATAATAGTACACTTTATCTTACCTCTTCTATAGTGTTTTTAGGGATACTGTTTTTACTATATGCTAAAAGGATAGAAAACTAGAATTATCATAATGCTACTTTAATGCTATATAATGTTAGTATAATAGAATATACATTTAAGTAGTTCTAATACTTCTCCTTCTAAATAAAAATATAATCAAGTTTAATCAAGTATTCTTATTACTTATGTATAATTAAGAATATAAATAAAAGTTGGTTAAAAATGTCATACACTAAAAATATATTTCATAAAAAATTATTCAACAATCAAAGTATAAATAAACTAAATATGATAAGTATCACATTTGCTAGTTTACTTTTAACACTATTTATAATAATAGCAGTTTTTAAAAGTTACACGCAATACAAAGATGATGTAAAACTACTAGAATCAGAATATATAAAAACACAAAAAAAATTTATAAAGCAAGAGACAAAAAGAGTTTTGAGTTTTATAAAGTATAAACATAAAAATATGGGCTCAACACCACTTGTAGAACTTCAAAATGAGATAGTAGATATAATAGAACATGTAAGAGATGAAAGAGATGGCACAGGATATGTTTTTATATATACATTTGATGGTATAAATATAGCTGACCCCATTTTAAAAAAGAATGCAGGTAAAAACCTTATTGACTTTAAAGACCCAAATGGTAAAAGAGTAATAAAAGATTTAATAGATATATCTAAAAATAGTGATGGTGGATATGTAAACTATGTATGGAATAAACCAACAACAAATAAACTATCCCCTAAAATATCTTATGCTATATCATATAAACCATGGAATTGGATGATAGGTAGCGGTATATATCTTGATGATATAGATATTGTTCTAAAAAAGAAAAAAGATGAATACTATAAAAAGATATCACAATATCTATTACAAACTTTGCTTTTGATAATTATTTTGTTTATTATTGGAAGTTTTATATATAAATACCTAATGTCAATTATACAAGATGATATAAAGTTTATAAAAAAAGCCTCAAAAGAGTTAGAACATATAAATACTAAAGATATATCATTTAAAGAGTTTAAACAAGTAGCGTATCATATAAATATGATGAATGATGAACTAAAAGATTTAAATAAGAACCTTGAAGATAAAGTGAACTTACGAACTAAAGAGTTAGAGGTATCAAAACAATATGCAGTAGATCTACTACAACAACAAGATAGATTTATAAAAGATGCTATACATGAGATAAATACACCACTTAGCATCATTGTTACAAATATAGACCTATATAAGCTTAAGTATTCAACAAACAGATACCTAAGTAAGATAGAAGCTGGTTCAAAAATCATACACAATATATATAATGACTTAGAGTTTATGGTTAAAAAAGACAGAATTAACTATACGGTACAAGATATAGAACTATCAATATTTATAAAAGATAGAGTAGAGTTCTTTAATGAAATAGCAATAGGTAACAATCTTATATTTAAACAAACTATACAAGATAATATAGATATAAGCTTTAATCCAACACTCTTACAAAGAGTATGTGATAATACACTATCTAATGCTATAAAATATAGTTATGAAAATACAACGATAGATATAAAATTATATACTCAAAAAGATATTATCGTGTTTGAAGTTATAAATAAAGGTGACACTATAAAAGATATTTCAAAGCTATTTGATAGGTTCTATAGAGAGAATAGCTCTCGTGGAGGATTTGGGATAGGGTTAAATATCATAAAAGAGATATGTGATAATAATAAAGTAAAGATGGAAGTGATATCAAAAGGTGATATAACCACTTTTAGATATATATTTAAAAAGAGGATAATATGAAAATACTTTTACTAGAAGATGAGCTTATGTTACAAAGTTCTATATTTGAGTACTTAGATACTTTAGGATATAAAGTAAACTGCTTTAGTGATGGAAAAGATGCCAATGATGAGTTAAAGCATAGTGAGTATGACCTATTAATACTAGATATAAATGTACCAAATATAGATGGATTAAATATCATAAAGAACCTGCATCAAAATAAAACATTTACCCCCACTATTTTTATTAGTGCAGCGGTTGATATAGATACCATCTCAACTGCTTTTGAACTAGGAGCCATTGATTATCTCAAAAAGCCATTTCATCTAAAAGAGTTAGAGCTTAGAATACAAAAAGAGATGTTAAATAAAAAAAATGAAAAGAGTAAGCATATAACTCTAAGTCGGAATTATGCAATAGATTTAGAGACAAATACACTATACTATAATAAAGATGCTCAACAACTAACAAACAAAAAACTACAAATTATTAGATACCTAGCTATAAATATAGGGGTAGTAATAACCATAGATATTTTAAGAGAGTATATATGGAATAATGAACCTGTAAGTGATGCTACAATAAGAACAGAAGTAAGTAGACTAAAAAAGATACTACATGAGGAGTTTATAAAAAATATAAAAGGGGTAGGGTATATAATAGATAGAATCTCTCTATCTTCATAATTATAAATAACTATATGTAACAATCAAGATAAATGATGAGGTTATAAAAAAAATAGTTTTATACACCTTTTATAACTGTTTCTTATAGTAACATATAAAAAACAATTCTTCAAATAATCACCATTAAACACTAATGCTATTTTAATGCTATTTAACATACCTACAATTGGAATGAATCTAAAAAAGGAGATTATTGTGGATAAAAACATGGTAGAAAAAATCAAATCAAACCCTTCATATCAGAAACTTGTTACTGAAAGAAGTTCGTTTGCTTGGAAATTAACAATCACTATACTTGTAGTGTATTATGCATTTATATTATTAATTGCATTCAGCCCAGAAGTATTAGGTGCTAAAATTGCAGTTGGAGGAATGGCAACTGTCGGTATTCCTGTAGGTGTAGCAATTATCGTATTTGCATTTATTCTAACAGGAATATATGTAAAAAGAGCAAATACTGAATTTGACGGGCTTTTAGAGCAAGTTAAAGAAGACTTAGCTCGGGAGACAAAATAATGTTTAAGGTTTTATCTTTATTATTATTAAGTGTTGTAGCTGTATTTGCTGCAGGTGCTGATTTAGGTGCGGGGACAAAAGCAGATGATTTAAATGTTCCAGCTATTATTATGTTCTTTATATTTGTTGCAGCTACTTTAGGTATTACTTACTGGGCATCAAAACAAACAAAAAGTGCAAGTGACTTTTATACTGCTGGTGGTGGTATAACTGGTACTCAAAATGGTATTGCTATTGCTGGTGATTATATGTCAGCTGCATCTTTCCTTGGTATTACTGGTATGGTTTACTTAAAAGGTTATGATGGACTTATTTTCTCTATTGGTTTTCTTGTAGGTTGGCCTGTTATTTTATTTATGATCTCTGAGCAATTAAGAAACTTAGGTAAATATACATTTGCTGATGTTACATCTTATAGATTACAACAAAAGCCAGTTAGAATATTAGCGGCTCTTGGTTCTATCTCAGTTGTTATTTTATACCTTATTGCTCAAATGGTTGGTTCTGGTAAACTTATCGAAATCTTATTCGGTTTAGATTATGAGTTCGCAGTTGTTCTTGTTGGTGCTCTAATGGTAATGTATGTAGCTTTTGGTGGTATGCTTGCAACTACATGGGTACAAATTATTAAAGCTATTTTATTATTAGTAGGTTCTTCATTTATGGCTATTATGGTTATGGCACAATTTGGATTCTCATTTGATGAATTATTTAGAACTGCTACAGAGATTCACTCTAAAGGTGAGGCAATTATGAGCCCAGGTGGACTTGTATCTGATCCTATTTCTGCTATCTCTTTAGGTATTGCTTTAATGTTTGGTACTGCTGGTCTTCCTCATATTCTTATGAGATTCTTTACAGTAGCTGATGCTAAAGAAGCTAGAAAGTCAGTATTTGTGGCAACTGGTTTAATTGGTTACTTCTATATCCTTACATTTATTATGGGATTTGGTGCAATCGTACTAGTTCTTGGTGCTGAAGGTGGTATGTATTTAGCTGAAGATGGTGTAACACTAAAGGGAATGAACAATATGGCTGCTATCTGGCTTGCACATGCTGTTGGTGGTGATTACTTCTTAGGGTTTATATCTGCTGTTGCTTTTGCTACAATCTTAGCGGTTGTATCTGGACTTACACTTGCTGGTGCATCTGCTGTATCACATGACCTTTATGCAAATGCTTTTGCTGATGGTAAAAAAGTTGATGAGAAAAAAGAGATGATGGTATCTAGATATGCAACGCTTGGTATAGGTGTTGCTGCGATTATTTTTGGTATTGCATTTGAAAAACAAAATATTGCGTTTGTTGTAGCACTTGCATTTACAATTGCAGCGTCAGCTAACTTCCCAGTATTATTTATGTCAATCTTCTGGAAGGGTTTAACTACTAGAGGTGCTGTTATTGGTGGATATATGGGTCTTGCATCTGCACTTATCCTTGTAATTCTAGGTCCTGTTGTATGGACAAGTATTTTAGGAAATGCTGAGGCAATTGTACCTTACAAATTCCCAGCAGTATTTTCTGTACCATTAGCATTTATTGCAATTTGGTTCTTCTCTATTACTGATAATAGTGAAGATGCTCAAAGATGTAAAGATGAATTTGATGCTCAAGATATTAGATGTCAAACTGGTATCGGTGCAGATGGTGCTGTTAATCACTAAAAACTAACTTTCAAATAAAAGTTTAAAAATTACTAAAAAAAGCTTCTTTTAAATAAGAAGCTTTTTTACTTTATATACTATACTACATAAATAGAATAATTTATATTTATGTAGTATGGTGTTATAACACTATATTATAAAATAAATGGAGAATAAAATGACAGCAGATACAGGTATATTAAAGATAGTTGCTTTTTGCTATAATTCAATGAGTATAGTAACTTGGTTTGTTTTGATTTTTGGTATGATGAAAACAGTACAAGCATTTATCAAAGCATATGCAGTTCATGAAACATATGATCAGATGAAATTAGATAAAGATAAGACAAGTATTACACAATTTTATTATGGAGTTATAATCTCTATGCTTTGTGTTTTTGTATTTTTCTTACCCTATTTAATGGAATTATAAATTAAAATTAATCTAAAAGGAGTAAAAGTGAATAGATTATTAGGAAAGATATTTATTTTATTATTAGCAACAGTTTATTTAAATGCTGGTAGTATGTTTTTATTAACAAAAATAAACAAAGCATATTTAGTTGTAGAAAACTACAGTAGTAAGTTGCCTATGAGTATAAAAGAGAATATCTACGAGGAACTTAAAAACACAACTAAAGAGTTGAAAATAGATACTAGTGGATACGGACATAGAACATTTGGTGTTTTACTTTATGATACAATGCTAGATGGTAAGCTGATATTAAATGTAGACTTGATACTTGGTGAAGAGGTTAAACGTCTTGACGACTCTGAGGCTGTTTATGCACTAACTTATGAGAAAAGAAAACAGTTCATTATTAGTGATAAAACATTTGATGAGATAGAAGATGAACTAGCTGATAATATTGATCTTTTATTAGAAGATTTTTCAGAACAATACATTGAGGACAACGAATGAAAATTTTATTAATTATTACACTTTTATTTACAACAATATTTGCAAAAAACTACAAAGAGTTTGCTAAAGAATTTAAGTATGAAACATCATATGAAGTAGCAATAAAAAAAGCAGCTGAACAAAAAAAAGATGTTATGTTTGTTATGGTAGCAAATTTTTGCCCTTGGTGTTCAAAGTTTGAAAAAAAAGTATTAAGTAAAAAAAAGATGGATGTAAAGATACATGAAAAGTATATCCCACTTATTATAAATAGAGAAGAAAACAACTATCCAAAAGAGTTTACTTCACCTTTTATTCCAGTTGTTTATTTTGTTGATTATAAAACTAAAAAAGTAAAAAGTAAAGTTGTTGGATATAACAATAGAGATAATTTTATAGGTATAGTTAACGAATAGTTATATTTAAATTATTAAAATTTAAATTATAAAAAAAGCCCCTTAGAAATAAGGGGCTTTTTTTATTTTAATACTTTCTACTTAGTTTATAAATTCAACAACTTCATCAAAATCAAGTCTTTGTTGAGAACTT
>CBFDEF010000012.1:0-38309 GCA_965603755.1 uncultured Arcobacteraceae bacterium | reverse complement strand
AAAGAAATATCAAAAATGCTTATGGAAATATTTGAGTATTAAGATTAGGCGAGGATATAAACTTATCTGGATTTAATGGTGATTTTGAGTTTTTAGATGAAAAGTTTCACATGTTATATTAACAAAATCATAAATTTAATCTTATCTTTATAAGTAAATATAATTAAAATATTCATTTTAGTTTTTTACAAAAAGTATGACAATTTTATATTTATTTCAAATTAATACTATTTTATATATAATGTATCTATGGCGTTTAAAGATTATTTATTAAAAGAAATTGACAATTTAAGAGATAGAAGAAACCAAGCATTTAATATGTTTTTTGCTTTAATAAGCGGTTCTGTTGCTATGATAGTATATGTACTTACAGGTGATAAACCAGTATTTTCATTATTAATAGCACTTATAGGTTTTATTGTATCAATTTTTGCTTTTGGTAAAGTTCACAAATTAAATTTAAATATCAATGAATTACTTAAAAAACTAAAGGATACTGAATGATAGAAATAATTGCTTTTATAGCAGGTGTAGCAATGTTGTTGTTTATTGGATATGCTGTTTCTGATGTTTCTGATGTTTCTAATCAGTTTGAATAGAACTAAAGTCCAAATTAGAGTTAGACTTTAGTTTTATATAAAATATTTTTCTAATTATTTTATATTTTGAATAAACTGTCCACAACCTTTATGGGCTTTTCCATTATGAGTTTTATACTCTTTTTCACCCTCTTTATACAATCTATATCTTTCACACTCATCTTTAACTTTGCATATTTCATTATCACATGCTAGTATTTTTTCTTCAATTTTGTCCCTTTATATTTAAGTAGATATTATAATAAATATTACTTAATATTAACTTTATAAAAGCTCTTTTTTCTATTGGATATTATATTATATTTCTACCCTTACTATAAATATAGAAATCAACTTTGCTTTAAGCTTTATATTAAAAAAATATGTTATAAATTAGCAAGAGGTAGTAAAGTATGAAAAGAATAGTAATAAAAGTAGGAAGTAGTGTTTTAACAGAAACTCATTCTATCGCAAAAGAAAGAATGTTAAATTTAGTTTCACTAATAACAGAATTAAGAAAGAAATATGAAGTTATACTTGTAAGTTCAGGGGCTGTGGCTGCTGGATATACAGCATTAAAACTTGATAGAAATAAAAATATAAGTAAAAAAGTATTAGCAGCAGTTGGACAGCCGATACTAATGAGTAGTTATAAAAATAAGTTTGATATATATAGTGTCGATACAGCACAGATTCTTCTAACAGAGGATGATTTTGATTCTAGAATACATACAGAGATTTTTCAACAAATAGTTGATACAACATTAGAAAATGGGATTTTACCAATCGTAAATGAAAATGATATTTCAACTACATCAGAACAATTATTTGGAGATAATGACCAGTTATCTGCACATGTGGCTAACTATACAAATTCTGATATGTTAATAATATTAAGTGATATAGATGGATATTATGATAAAGATCCACATAATGATAAAACTGCAAAAATGCAAAAAATCATTAATAAAATAGATGAAGAATCGTTGGATCAAGAACACTCACCAAATAGTAAATTTGCTACAGGTGGAATTGTAACAAAACTAAAAGCAGCTAGTTATATGCTTAGCAAAAATAAAGATATGTTTTTATGTAGTGGATATGATCTTTCATCAGCTAGAAGTTTTTTAATTGATAATCTTCACGATAAGGGAACATTGTTTACAAATAAAAAATAAAAATTATATAGTGTAAATTTAATTTACACTATAGTTTTATATTTATATCTATATCTTTCAATCATTGTTTCATTTCCAATTAATCCACCTTGATGGATGTAAAGTATAGTGGTATTATCATTTTTATACATATCTAAAAGTGTATTCCAACCAATAGGATCGTACAATAAATCAAACTCAATATTTGTTTGTTTTAATAGTTCCAAATATATCTCATAATTTTCTTTATATAGTTTTCCAAAATGGTATTTTTTATATGGCTTGATTATAGTTGGATGTATAGATTCGTCTAATTCTAGTTCTAAAAATTGTTTTTTTAAGTATAAATCATCTCCCACGCATGGACAAGTAAGAACCTCTATATCTAAAAACTTTTGTAAAAAAAGTGCGGTCGTACCTGTACCACTTGGTAAAAAAACTTTTAAATTATCAATCTTATTTTCTATTTTGTATTGTGTTATCTCATTTGCTAATAACTCAAGTCCATAAGAAGCCTCTACTATAGCTCCACCCTCATCTATGTATAAATTAGTATCTATATCTGACTTAATATTATTAAACTCATATTCGCCAACTATGAGCTCCATACCATTTTCTAAAGCATATTTATAATTACCTTGTGGCTTAGATTCTAAAAAAGATGGAATATGATCGGTGTAGTATATAAATCTCCAACCTTTTAACTTTGCTAAAACACTTAGTGAATACATTGCATTTGATTGGTTTGAACCGTGACTTACAAGTGTAGTTACATCTTCAAATTCATTTTTAAAAAAATAGTAAAATTTTCTTGCTTTATTTCCTGAGAAATTTGGATGTAATAAATCATCTCTTTTTATTAAAAAAGATTGCTTATTAAATGTTATTTGTTCAATTGGTGAGTTGTTTATATTTTTCATATTAAATCACTTTAAATAAAAAAAGGTAAGTATCAAAGATACTTACCTTTTAAAGCTTTCGTAAAGAAAGAATTATTTTCTTAATTCTTTTATTTTCGCAGCTTTACCTTTTAGTCCTCTTAAGTAATGAAGTTTAGCACGTCTAACGTCACCTCTTCTTAATACTTCGATAGACTTTAAGCTATCAGAATATAAAGGAAAAATTCTCTCAACACCAACCGAGTTAGCACCGATTTTTCTAATAGTAAAAGTATTTGAAACACCCTCACCTTTTAAAGCGATAACAATACCTTCAAAGTTCTGAACTCTAGTTTTTGTTCCCTCTTTAATCTCAACACCTAATCTTAAAGTATCTCCAGCTCTAAATTGAGGGATCTCTTTTGATTCAATCTGTGCAGCTTCAAAAGCAGCAATGTATTTATTTTTCATTTTTTTTCCTTAATATCGGGGGTATAAACATTAAAAAGCTTAAAGTGCCCCATTTATGGTCTATAATACTTAGTTTTGCATATAGACATTTCGCGTTTTAAACGGCGAATTTTAGCGTGATTTCCCTTTAATAACTCTGAAGGAACTTTTAGTCCTTTAAATTCAACTGGCTTAGTAAAAGATGGAGCTTCTAAAAGCATCACATCATCCTCATTTAAGTTATAACTTTCATCAGTTAAAGACTCAAAATTACCTAAAACACCATCACAATTTCTTGATATTGCATCAGACATTATTAAAGATGGTAGCTCTCCACCTGTTAAAATGTAGTCACCTATACTAAATACTTCCGAAGCGTATTTTTCAATAACTCTTTCATCTATCCCCTCATATCTACCACTTACAAAAACAATATGCTTTTTTTTAGCTAATCTTACTGCATCGCTTTGATTAAAAGGTTTAGCCGCAGCTAATGGAAATATTATATATGCATCTTTATCTTTTTGTTTTATTTCATCTAAAAGATCAAAAAGTGGCTGAGGAAAGATAAGCTGACCAGCACCTCCTCCACAAAGAGTATCATCAACTTTTTTATGTTTATTAGTTGTATAGTCTCTTGGATTATAAAAATCATATTTTAAAAGATCTTTATCTATGGCTTTTTTTAGAATAGAATCTTTAAAATAGAAATCTATTAAATTTGGAAATAATGTAACAAAAGAAAATTTCATATTTTAATTATTATTTAACTTCAAGATTAAAACTATTTTCAAGAACTTCAATTATAACTTTATATTGATTCTCTTTTGCATCTAAATCAAAAGTAATCATATGTGTTAGTGTATGAGTTTCAACATTTTGAAAAATATATAAAAGTTTTTCTTCAATTGTAGCTAAAAATTTATCTCGAATTTTATTAGTCATTCTTAATATCTCTTCACCCTCTTCCATATTCATACCCATCTCATCATACTCAAAATTATTATGTTCTTCACAAAAGGTAGAAAATCTACCTAATAATCTCTTTTCTTCAATTAAAGCAATTTTTAAATTCTCAAATACTTCATCTCTTTGCTCATCATTTTTTATTTCTTCTATTGAATTGTCAATATCTTCGATAATCTCTTCCTCAACAATTGTTGTTACTCTTGTATCTTCGTTACTATTCATAATCTCTCCATATAGTTTTTTCATCCATTTTTGGTCTATTTTGCAATATTTCAAATGGTTTATAGTTTTCTTTATATCCCATGCTAAAATGGTCTTTTATCCAATAACCTAAATAAACATAAGGTATATTTGATTGTTTTGCAATACTCAATTGTGCTAAAATTGAGAATTTTCCCAATGATAGATGTTCATAATCATGATCATAATAACAATAAATAGATGATAATGCATCGCCCATTATATCAGCTAATGCAACTGCTACTAACTTGTCATCTATAAAGTAAAGAATCTCTTTACCGTACTCTTGTGCCCCATTAACATATGACTTTACATACTCATCTACATCAATAATGTTTTCATTCCAATTCTTTTTTTCTTGCATATTTTCATGATATTTATTAAATAGATCAATATGCTCTAATGAAACTGTTGGTTTTTGTATATAAACTTTTGTATTTATATTTTTATTAAATATTCTTCTTTCAGATTTTGAAAATTTATATTTTGGAACATCAATTCTTATTGTTTTACACTCTTGGCAATCTTTACACTCTGGAACAAAGTGCATATTTCCAAATCTTCGCCAACCTCTTTGCAACATCTCATGTTGCTCTTGAGTTGAACAGTGTTCCATATACTTATATCTAATGTCACATATTTTATCATCATAATATGAACATTGCTTATCTTCTTCAAGAAACTCCAAAACTTGTGCTCTTTTAAACATATACTCTATTTACCTAAACAAAATTCACCAAACATAACATCTAGCATTTGGCTATGTTCATATGGTCTTGTAATATTTGAAATATGTAATAATGACTCATTTATATGATGAGAAAAAAACTCTAATTCACCAGTTTGTAATGGAGTACGAGCCTCTTTTATATGATATAGTGTCTCTTCAACTTCAAAAACTTGTTGTTTAGATACCAAAGTCATATCATCCGTCGAATTGTTTTCATTTAAAATATTTTCAATTTTCTTTGTTAAAGAAGATATGTCCTCTTTTGTATTAAGCTTTAAATATGATGAATTAAGTGATGTTAAATCAAATTTTAATTCTAAATCAGATTTATTTACAATTACTATTGACTCTTTTGTACTATCTTCTAATATTTTTTGTATTTTTTTATCTTCTGCATCAATAGATCTACTACCGTCAAATAATGCTATAATTATATCAGCTTCATTACACGCTTCAATAGATTTTTCAATTCCTATTTTCTCTATTTCGTCACTAGCTTCTCTAATACCAGCAGTATCAACAATTTTTATAATATGAGTACCAATTTTTACACTCTCTTCTATTGTATCCCTAGTAGTACCTGCAATGGTACTTACAATAGCACGATTAAAATTTAAAAGCTTGTTTAATAAACTTGATTTACCAACATTTGGTTTACCAATAATAGCTACTTTAAAACCTTCTATTAAACCCTCTCTTCTTTTACTTGCATCTAAAGTTGATGTAAGTTTTTTATTTATAGCTTCAAGTTTTTGCGCTATTTGTTCATAAATATCAGTAGGCAAATCCTCTTCAGCATAATCTATACTAACCTCTGTATATGCAAGCATAAAAAGTAAATCTTTTCTAATATCATCAACAAAATCTTTTAATTCACCTTTTAGTTGACGAGCTAAGAGTTTTACAGCATCTTCACTTCTAGCTTCTATCATTTTTGATATTGCTTGTGCTTGTGTTAAATCTATTTTATTGTTTAAAAAGGCTCGTTTAGAAAATTCACCTGGATTAGCTATTCTTGCACCATAATTTATACATGTTTCAAGTACTAAATTTGAGATTGCAACTCCACCATGTGATTGAAACTCAATAATATCTTCACCAGTAAAAGAGTTTGGATTTTTAAAGTATATTAAAATAGCTTCATCAATAAGCTCATCTTTTCTATCATATATTTTTGACAGCGTTGCCATACGAGGCGTTAGAGTCTTTTGTTTAGAGATATTTAAAGCAATCTGTAAAGCATTGCTTCCACTAACTCTAACAATACTAATTGCACCAACTCCAGCTGCTGTTGCTATTGAAACAATTGTATCATCAACTAACATTTAAATTTCCTATTTATATATTTAATTTCTGTATTCATTAACTAAGATATATTTATCACCTTTTTGTGTTGTTTTAACTGCAACATACTTATCAGGGAACTCTTCTCTTAATTTAGTTAAAGCAATATGAACTAAAATACCATCAAGTAATTTTGTTTTAAAATAACCCTCTTTTTTTATTGTTTGTATTACAGGCTCTAAATAATTATACATTGCATCTTCTTGATTTTTAAGAAATTGCGCAACCTCTAACCTTAGCATCATATTATATTTTCCGTTTATCCAGTTGAATAATATATATGACAATGCTTTATATCTATAACCTTCTTTACCAATTAACAATGCACTATCTTCACCTGAGAACTCTATATAAACAGTTTGTTGTTCTTTTCCATCTGAAGTTTCATCATCTTGTATTTTAACTTTTATTTCATCAATTTTATAGCATAGTTTTGAAAATAAATGATTAACCTCTTTGTGTATCTCATCTTCTAATTTTTGATTTGATTTTTTAACTGTAGGTGTTTTATGAACTTTTTGTTCTTTTGAATCATAAAACTCATCAAATATTTTCTCTTTTTTAACTTGTTCTACAACTTTATCTGATTCTTTTTTCTCATTTGAATTTAATTCATTTAGCTTTGTTGTTAAAGTTTCAACTTTAACATTTTTATTTTCTTGTTTATAATCTTTTTTATTGTTATATGTTTTTACATTCGATTTAATTTTTACATTAATTATAGCATTTTTTGCAAAAAATCCTAAAAAACCTTTTGTTGGAGATTGCACCACTTCTATATCTAAATCATTAACTGAACAACCAAACGATGAAGAGGCTTTTTCATAAACCTCTTCTAATGTTTTTGCTTCAAAAGTTTTATTTTCTTTATTAGATTCTTGATACATAATATACCCTTTTATTTTTTCTTTGACGCTTTATGTGACTTTTCTTCTATATGTTTTTCATGTCTTGCAACTCTTGCTTTTTCAAAAATTGTATTTACATAGTATTGTTGAGCTACAGTTACAAGATTATTTATAAACCAGTACAATGTAAGTCCAGCAGGGAACCATAAGAAAAAGAATGTAAATACTACAGGTAACCATTGGAACATTTTTTGTTGCATTGGATCTGTCATTGTATTAGGTGTAATCTTTTGTTGTAAGAACATTGTTGCACCCATTAAAACTGGTATTACATAATATGGATCCATTAAAGATAAATCTTCAATCCAGAAAATCCACTCAGCACCTTTTAACTCGATAGCATTTAATAAAACTCTATAAATAGCAAAGAAAATTGGAATTTGTAAAAGTACAGGTAAACATCCACCCATTGGATTTGCACCTTCATTTTTATACAACTCCATCATATGCATTGATGCTTTTTGTTTATCATCTTTATATTTTTCTTGTATTGCTTTAACTTTAGGAGCAAGCTCTTTAAGTCTATTCATTGATACCATACCTTTATGAGATAAAGGTAAAAGAACTAACTTAACTAAAATAGTAACAAGAACAATAGTCCACCCCCAGTTACCAACATAGTTATGAATATACTGTAACATTACAAACATTGGTTTTGCAATAAATGTAAACCAACCATACTCAATAACAGTTGAAAGTCTGTCATCTAATGCTGTTAAAGTATTAAATTCTTTAGGTCCAGCATAACCATGCAGAGATATGTTGTTCTTACCATGAATAAACATTTGAGGAGAATCATCTTTATCCATCATTACACTAATTGACATAGTTATATCATAGTTATACAATAATGTAGCATAATATCTATCAAAAGCTGATGCAACATTTACACCAATAAGCTCAACACTTTTATCCATGTCTTCATCTTCAATAATATTTAATGTACCATCATTTAAAGCTAATAAAGCACCATGATCTGCATACATATCTGCTAATACATCAGGTCTAAAACCTGGAGTAATAAAGAAATCTGCATTAGCTGTAGATGAAGCTTTTATATCATAATGTCCATCAGGATAAAATGTTAAAACTTTTGTTAATGTAGTTTTTGATAATTTTTGAGTTAAAGTTAAAGTAGAAATTTGTTTAGATGCATCTAAGTTTTTAGCTGAAGCTACAACATTTATTTTAAATGCTTCTTCATTTATTTTTGAATCTGAAAATCTAACTTCTAAAGGTCTTAATTGATTGTTTGTAAATAGTTTAATCTGCTCACCATCTTCATCTATATATTTTGCTTCTGTTAATGTAACTTGTGCAATTCTACCGAAATTATCAATTTCAAAAATATTTTCAGCTGTTTTAATAGTAGAGATTATTGATGATGTTGCAATATCATTAGTTACGGGTGCTTGATTTGCTGATGTTCCTGCTTGTGTTAATGCAGGTGCTGTATTAAGTTGATTTAGTTGTGATTGTTGTTTATTTTCTAAAGAAACTGCGTTTTGTGCATTTGCTTGATTTACTAACTCTTGTTTTGGTTGTAAATATAAAAAATCGTACGCTATAAAAAAAGCAAACGATATAACCGTCGCAATCAATATTCTTTTTTGTGTTTGTTCTTTGTTCATTGTTTTGTCGTTTAACGCCATTTAGTTATCCCATTTATTATTGTGTTGAAGTATTAAGCAATATTTATCATTGACTGGTACTTTCCAGTATTTTACCTTAATCTTTTTGAATTTTAGCTTTTTGAATTGTGATTTGTGATTTGAAATACATCTAGATTTGGGATAGTCAAAACCACCATCAAATAATGGATTACATTTTACAATTCTTAATGTAGAATAGAGTAGTGCTTTAAAAAAACCATTGTTTTCAAATTGAATTTTTGCATATGATGAGCAAGTTGGGTGATACCTACAACTTCCAAATGATAAAATTGTCAAATATTTTTGATAAAACTTTATCAGCAATAGTATTAATTTATTCACTGTTAGATCGATTCATAGTCTCTTTATCGATCAAATAAGTCTAACTTTTTTATAGCATATTTAAAATCTTTTTGAAGAGTTTTATAATCTCTTTCAAAAATATCTGTTTTTGCCACAAAAATATATTTACCACAAGCAAGTTGATCCTCTTTTTCTAAAACTAAAGCACGAAGTAACCTTCTACTTTTAGCTCTGTGAACAGCGTTACCAACTTTTTTTGATGATACAAAAGCAACTTTTAGATCGTTGCTATTTTGAAAAAAAACAACAAAACTATGGGTATGCCATTTTTTGTTGCTCCTATATATTTGAGTAAACTCTTTGTTAGTGTTTATTCGATGTGATTTGCTTAAACAGCTAATCTTTTTCTACCTTTAGCTCTTCTAGCCTTGATAACTTTTCTTCCATTTTTTGTTGCCATTCTAGTTCTGAAACCATGTGTTCTTTTTCTTGGTGTGTTATGCGGTTGGTATGTTCTTTTCATACTTTTATCCTTTTTTATTAAATTAAGTTCGGGATTATATTTAAAAAATACTTAATTTTTGTTTATATTACAAGTTCTTTAACTAAGCATTTAAAATTAACTTGAATTTTAGAATTATCTTACTATATATTACAGCATACATAAATTTATTTATTATTATATTAAATAAATATTTAACAATATTAGTAAGTTAAAACTTTATTCTTTGATAACTTATTATATACCCTCATTGCTTTTAACATATTAAACAATAATAAAAGATTTGATGTTATAAATAAACCTGATCCTAAATATATAAATATTTGACCAAATTGAACTGCTAATAAAA
This sequence comes from uncultured Arcobacteraceae bacterium, assembly GCA_965603755.1. GTDB lineage: Bacteria > Campylobacterota > Campylobacteria > Campylobacterales > Arcobacteraceae > JAIOSF01. Next base: position 28,249 of record CBFDEF010000012.1, on the reverse strand, counting down.
AACAAACAATAGAACTTACATAGATATAAAATTGTACTTTTATATCATATTCTAAAATAAATTCTCTTAGTGTTGGTATATCAAAATGCCCTTTACTACTTAGATGAAACCATGATAAAAATGGTATTATTTTATATGCCATCCCTTGCAATAAAGAATATATAAAGCCAAATGCTAAAATAACAGTTACTAAAATAATATCTGTATTAAGTATAAATAAAAACATAGAAACTATTAAGCTGACCATTGATAACTTCCAATACCAAAGAGTTATATCAAAAACTGGTCTTCTTCTATTATTTAAACTAACTATTGCATAGTAAGCAAATATTATTGCCAATAAACTTAAAATAGTAATAATAGGTTTAGCATCAATATTAAACAAATTAAAAATAGCAAATAAAATCAACATACCAAATACTACACGAGGAAATTTATTTTGAATATCTTTTGGAAAATCACGTGCTACATAAAACATTGGGATTACTTGAAAAGCTACACCCATTATAAGAATCAATACAAATCCAAATATTGCAAATAAGATATGAATAGTTACTATACTATAGTGAATCGATGATATATCTGATGTAATATGTGCAGTTACTAAATATAACCCTACTAAAATAGTTACAATAGCGGCCATAATAAATATTTTCATAGCATTTACAGTAGCAGTTAAATATTTAACTTTAAATAATAAAAAAGCTACAGTAAATAAAAATAGGCCAAAAGATATAGTTAATAAAACAGCACCTACTATTAATAAAATATTTGATGAATATAAAAAACCACCACTTAAACCTAATGTCCCTAAAGTTAAAGAGATATGCACTATATTGGCAAATATAATAGGCTTTTTTATTACAACACCTGCAAGAACTGGTAGCATCTGTTGTAGTGCACCTAGCATCATCATTGCAACTATACCTAAAGTAAAAAGATGAGTTATTGCAATTGCTACATTTGAATATCTATTTAAAATTAATTCAAGTGGGTACTGAAAAAATAGTACCCCAATTAATATTGCAAAAACTGGAGCAGTTAAAAAAAATCTAAATGGAACAGTGATTGGAGGAGCTTGCGTCGTTGATAACCCTTTAAACATATTTATTTATCACCTAAAAATTTGAAGCTACAAGTTTCACCATCATAATATTCAATTGTTCCATCTTCTATTTTATAATACCAACCATGAATATCTAATTCTCCTGATTCTACTTTTCTAAAAATTTCTGGATAAGTAAGTAAGTTTTCAAGCTGATATTTAATAGATGTTCTCTCTGTAGTTCTAAGTATCTGCTCTTTATTGTTTTTATCTTCTATAGCTAAAAGAGTATACTCTTTAGCCTTTTGTCCAAGCTCTAACCATTTTTTAACATGCTGAAGATGTGGTTCATTACTTAAATCTTGATATAAAGATGCACAAGCCCCACAATGACTATGTCCACAAACTATAATATCTTGTACATTTAACACACTTACTGCATACTCAATAGCGGCACTACTTCCATGATAGTCATTATCCCCTTTATATGGGGGAACAAAGTTACCAATATTTCTTAAAATAAACATATCTCCAGGTTTGCTATCAACAATTAAATCTGGAACAACTCTACTATCACTACATCCTATAAATAAAATAGTAGGTTTTTGACCATTTACAACTAAATCCTCAAACTTTCCTTCAAGTTTAGGGAAATTTGCATCTTTAAATTTTTTATTACCTTTTATTAATTTATCAATATTCATGTTATTCCTTATTATGTATTCACAATAATATTATATTTATTTAAATTTTTTATAAATTTTTTGTATATGCGATATTACCTTTGACATATAAACATAATTCATTAAAAATAATACCAGAAAATCCACCCTCTTTTATATCTACATTTATCAATGTATTTCCATACATCCCTTGCTCATTTCCTTTTTTAATTGTATTTGCAATTGCATTTTCAATTATTATATCATCTGATGTATTAAATGGACCAACTAAATATCTACATTCTGAATGCTCTATATATTGATTATTTGATTCCTCTTTATAACTATTATAGTTAACTGATGTCAGTGCACAACCACTAAACAAAACCCCTAATGTCAATATTAATAATATTTTTTTCATTTTACTAAGCCCTTTTTACTTTACTTATTATATCTTCTGAAGCTAAATATCCACTAGCCCAAGCCCAATGTAAATTATAACCACCGCAATCTCCATCTATATCTAAAACTTCACCTATAAAATATAAATTTTTTTGAAGTTTTGATTCCATTGTCTTTGCATTTATTTGGTTTGTTTCGATACCACCAGCACAAACTTCACAGGTATCAAAGCCTTTTGTGTCAGTTATATTAAATTCAAGATTTTTAATAGTATGTACAATTGATAATAGATCTTTTTGTGATAAAAATTTTATATATTTTATATTTGAAGATATTTTAGAATTTAAAACTATATACTTAGCAAGTTTTTTATTCATAAATCCATTTAACCACATAACAATATCTTTTTCATTTGTTTTGCCAAGATTTTTCATAAAAATTTCTGATAAATTCTTTTCACTTATATTTGGCATTGTGTCTATAACAACTTTAACATTTTTTTGTCGTTGTAATTTTGATGAAACATCTCGACTAATATCAAGTATAGCTGAACCTGAAATTCCATATTTAGTAAATAGAATATCACCTTGCTTACCATTTACTAATCCATCAATTTTAACTCCAGTAATAATATCCAAATTTTTATTACTACTTACAAGTTGAACTAAGGAAGCAAATGGATCAACAATAGAATGTCCAAACTTTTTTGCAAATTTATAACCGCAATCAGATGAACCAAGCTTTGGCATCGCAATACTTCCAGTAGATATTATAACTTTAGTGTAACTTTTATCTCTATTAATAATATATCTGTTGTTTTTGTATTCTAAATTATCCACCTTACAATTTAGATAAAATTTTACCCCTAATTTTAGTGCTTCATATTCAAGTAATTCAACTACACTTGAAGCCTGCTGTGACATAGGATAAACTCTACCTTTTTGACCAGATATAAACTCCAATCCTATGCTACTAAAAAAAGATTTACATTTGTCATATGTGAACTCATCCAAAGCATATGATGCAAAATTTCTATTTAAACTATAAAAGTTATTTAACGCAATATTTTCATTAGTTATATTGCAACGCCCATTTCCTGTTGCTAATAATTTTTTTCCTACTTTATTATTTGTTTCATATATTGATACATCTATATTTTTAGAAGCTAGAAATATAGATGTAATAAGTCCTGAAGCCCCTGCCCCAATTATTGCTATTGACTCTATAATATACTACTTAATAATAAAATTTGTTTTGTATTCACTTGTTCCATCTATTACTTTGAACGTCCAAGTTCCTTGTAATCGTCCACTTTTATATCTATAATCATAAATAGAACCATGATTTGCTGGAAGTATCATATCTCTAGATCTGCTTACTAATCCATTTGGGTCTATCCAATGAAAAGTGATATTTTTATCATGATTAACTCTTGTACTTGTGTATTTACAAATAATAGAATTTTCATCCTCAAGTAATAAACAATCTACATTTGACTCTTCACTTTGAGCAAAACAACTAGCTGTTAATAAAAACTGTAATAATAAAATATGTACTATCTTCATGAGAGTTTCCTTATGATATAAGTTTAACATTAAATATATAAATTTTCAATTAACCAAATTCTAATAATATTTTAGATATTATACCCAAAATAATAAGGAAGTAATTATGAATAAAAGGGTCCTTGTAAAATTTTCTGGTGAAGCATTAGCTGGAGAAAATGGTTATGGAATAGATACAAAAATTTTAGATTACATTGCACATGAAATCAAGCAACTTGTTGATAACAATGTTGAAGTTGGTATTGTAATTGGTGGTGGAAATATAATTAGAGGTGTTAGTGCTGCTGCTGATGGTATTATAAAAAGAACTAGTGGAGACTACATGGGTATGTTAGCAACTGTTGTAAACGGTATTGCTATGCAAGAAGCATTAGAACATATTGGGATTGAAGCTAGACTTCAAACAGCAATTAAAATGGAACAAATTGCTGAATCGTTTATAGTTAGAAAAGCAAAAAGACATTTAGAAAAAGGGAGAGTTGTTATTTTTAGTGCAGGTACTGGAAATCCATTTTTCACAACAGATACTGCTGCTATATTAAGAGCAACTGAAATTGAAGCAAGCTTAGTTATAAAGGCAACTAAAGTTGATGGTGTTTATGATAAAGATCCTGCAATTTATCCTGATGCTGTTAAGTTAGATGTAGTACCATATGATGATGCATTAAAAGATCACATTAGAGTTATGGATGATACTGCTATTGCTTTAGCAAAAGATAACTGTCTTCCAATCGTTGTAGCAAACATGAACAAAAAAGGTAACCTATTAAATATAATTAATGGTGATTATTCTAAGTGTTCAATAGTAAAATAAATAAAGGAAATAAAATATGAGATTAGAAGAGATATTAGCAAAAGCATTAAAAAGAGTTGGAAATGATAGATATATATTATCTGTAGCTGTTGGTCAAAGAGCTGATGATTTAAGTAAAGGGGCAAAGCCTTTACTAGAAAATAATGAAACAAAAAATATGAAATACACGGATATTGCAATAAAAGAGATAGCTTCTGGATTATTATTAATTGATGGTTTTGAAGAAAACTAAGATAGTATTGTAATAACTTGAATCAAATTTTAGAAACAATTAAATCTATCAATACAATTGAAGATGCAATTGTTTTTTTAAAATCTCAATATACTTTCAATAAAAAAGTTGAAAAAGCCTTAAATTTTTCAATAGACTCACACAAAGAACAATTTCGTAAAAGTGGTGAACCCTATGTTGTTCATCCTATTCTAGTAGCTGCAATTACCGCTTACTTTAGTAACGATGAATCTATGGTTATATCTGCTTTATTGCATGATGTTGTTGAAGATACAAATATAACATTAGAAGAGATTGAAAAATTATTTGGAAAAGATGTAGCTCATATTGTAGATGGATTAACAAAAATTGTTGAGATAAGAGAACATGAGTTCCCATCATCTACTGATAATAAAAAACTTTTATCTTCTGCTTTAACATTTAGAAAAATGCTTATTGCATCTATTGATGATGTTAGAGTAATGGTTGTAAAATTGTGTGATAGAGTACATAATATGTTAACTCTAAATGCTCTAAAAGAGATAAAACAAAAAAGAATTTCAGAAGAAACATTAGTAGTTTATGCTCCAATTGCACATCGCCTTGGTATTTCTACTATTAAAAATATTTTAGAAGACTTATCATTTTCATATTTATATCCAGAAGAATATAAAAAAATAGATAAGCATCTTGCCAAATTTCAACAAAAAATCCAACTTACTCTTAATAATTTTTTATCAAATATAAAAAAAGTTTTAGAACAAAATGGGTATTTGGATACAGATGTTCAAATATTCAGTAGAATAAAACATCACTACTCTATATATCTTAAGATGCAAAGAAAAGGTGTAAGTATAGATGAAGTTCTCGATCTTTATGCAATCCGTATTTTAGTTAATAACCCTTTAGATTGTTATAATATTCTAGGGATTATACATATTCACTATAAACCATTAATAGCAAGACTTAAAGACTATATATCAGTTCCAAAAGAGAATGGGTACCAAACAATTCACTCAACTGTATTTTCAAATTCAAAAATTTTTGAAGTTCAAATTAGAACATTTGATATGCACAAAGTTGCTGAATTTGGTGTAGCTGCCCATTGGAAATATAAAAATGGAGATAATAGTTCGAAAGTTCCAAGTTTAGATTGGTTGGAATCATTGGCTGCTAATGATGTAAGTATTGAAGAATTTTATGATGATGCAAAACAAGATTTATACAGTGAAGATATAATTGTATATTCTCCAAAAGGTGATATTTTTTCACTTCCAAGAGGTGCAACAGCTTTTGACTTTGCTTATGCTATCCATACTGATGTTGGTAATCATTCAATAGAAGCAATAATAAATAAAGTTCAAAAACCTCTTTTAAGTCAACTTAAAAGTGGTGATATTGTTTCAATAATAACTAGAAAACATATTATTCCTAGATGTACATGGTCTGATATGGTAAAAACTACAAAAGCTAAAAAATCTATAAAAGTATTATGTCATAATAGATTAAATCATATTGATGAACTTTCAAGTAAAAATATTATTAATACTATATTTTCTAGGTACAAAGAGAATGTGCTTGAAGATATAAAACAGATGAAATTAACAAACTTAAAAAAGATAGTTTATAATCTTGATCATCTAAAACATATTAAAAAGAAAATTCAAAAATTTATAAGAGATAAAGATGGATTAATTGCAAGATTTAAAATACAAAATCTATATCTAAAACAGATAAAATTTGATAATGTTTTGATATATTCAAATTTTAGTATAAATTCAGTATCATTTGACCATTGCTGTCATCCAAAGTTTGGCGACGATATAATTGCATTAAAAGATGGAAAAGATGTTGTTATTCACCATAAAATGTGCGAAACTGCATATAAAAAAATAAAAAAAAATCATCAAATGTTATTTTGTGATTGGGTAAAAGATAAATTTTATACATATAAAATGGTTGTAAGTTTACCAAATATTAGAGGTGAATTAGCAAGGTTATTAACTTATTTATCCGTAGACCATGAAGCAACTATATTATTGGTAGAATATGGAAAAGATAAATATGCAACAAATCAATATTGTACAATTGATTTTGAAATAAAAAATGATAATAAAGAAAAAGTAAGATCGTTTTGTGAGCAAAAAACAAAAGTGATAGAGTTTTATCTAGCATCAGATGCTTACAAGTAAAAATTTAAAGGTTAAATATATATGGATACAAATATACAATTAGATATAAAAATAAAAGAAGCAATAGAAGAGATAAATAGAGGAACTGCTGAAATTATTGATGAAGTTAGATTAGAAAAGCTTCTGAGAAACTATTTTGAAAACAATGAAACATATTTTGTAAAAGCTGGTTTTGATCCAACTGCTCCTGATTTGCATTTAGGACATACAGTACTACTTCAAAAACTTGCAACTTTTCAAAAGTTTGGGGCAGTTGTACAGTTTTTAATAGGTGACTTTACAGCTATGATTGGAGATCCAACTGGTAAAAGTGCTACAAGAAAAGTATTAACTAAAGATGATGTGATAAAAAATATTAAAAGTTATACAACACAAGCATTTAAAATATTAGATGAATCAAAGACAACTATTGTTTATAATGATGATTGGCTAAAAGAGTTAGGTGCACAAGGTATGTTAAGTTTAGCATCAAATTTAACAGTTGCAAGAATGCTAGAAAGAGATGATTTTTCTAAAAGATATGCTTCAAATACACCAATTGCAGTAAGTGAATTTATGTACCCTTTACTTCAAGGTTATGATTCAGTTCACTTAAAATCAGATATAGAAATAGGTGGAACAGATCAAAAGTTCAATCTTCTTATGGGTAGACAACTTCAAAAGGCATATAATATAAAAAAACAACAAGTTGTTTTAATGATGCCAATACTAGAAGGTCTTGATGGTGTTCAAAAGATGTCTAAATCTTTAGGAAATTATATAGGTGTAACTGATGAAGCAAATGATATGTTTGGAAAAGTTTTAAGTATCTCTGATGAACTAATGTGGAGATACTATGAACTTCTTTCTGCTAAAAGTTTAAAATCTATAGAAGAGTTAAAAGCTGGAGTTTCAGATAAATCTTTACATCCTAAAAAAATTAAAGATATGTTAGCAATGGAGATTGTTGATAGATTTCATGGAGCTGGTGCAGGTGGAATTGCAAGAGATGAATTTACAAAAATTTTCGCTAAGAAAGATATACCAACAGAGATGAAAGCGTTTACATTAGACTCTGGTACAGGTATACTTCAAGCACTTGTAGATTGTGCTTTAGTACCTTCAACTTCACAAGCAAGAAGAGATATTAAAGGTGGAGCTGTTAAATTAGATCAGAAAAAAGTAGATGATGATAAACTAATTTTAGAAACTGGCGAGTTCGTTTTACAAAAAGGTAAAAAGAATTTTGTTAAAATAATAGTAAAGTAAAAGGAAGATACAATGAAACCATTAAAAATAGGAAAATATACAATTGAAAAACCAATTATTCAGGGTGGAATGGGTGTTGGTATTAGTTGGGATAAACTAGCTGGAACTGTATCTAAAGAGGGTGGACTAGGTGTTGTAAGTGCCGTTGGTACAGGATATTATGAAGATGGTAAATATTCTACAAAAATGTCTAAAACAGGTAGACCAGTAGAAGCTAATAACTTTTATAATAGCGATGCAACAAAAGCAATTATTAAAAATGCCAGAAAAATATCTGGAGACAAGCCACTTGCTGTAAATATTTTATATGCAAGTTGTGACTATGGAAATATTGTAAAAGATGTGTGTGAAGCTGGAATTGATATTATTATAACTGGTGCTGGACTTCCTACTAATATGCCAGAATTCGCAGTAGACTATCCAGAGGTAGCACTTATACCTATTGTTTCATCTGCAAAAGCTTTAAAAATTATTTGTAAAAGATGGGCAAGATACAACAAAGTTCCTGATGCAATTATAGTAGAGGGTCCAAAAAGTGGTGGACATCAAGGGTTTACATATGAGCAATGTACTCAAGAGGAGTATCAATTAGAAAATATTTTACCTTCAATTATCCAAGAGGCTAAAAAATGGGGAGATTTCCCAATAATTGCTGCTGGTGGAATTTGGGATAAAAATGATATTGAAAAGTTCATTGATATGGGTTGTGATGGTGTTCAAATGGCAACAAGATTTATAGGTACATTTGAATGTGATGCACATGAAAACCTAAAAAATGTTTTAATCAATGCTAATGAAGAAGATATAAGACTTATTAAATCACCAGTAGGTCTACCTGCTCGTGGTGTTATTACAAATCTACAAAAAAGCATAGAGGAAGGTACTGCGCCTAAGATTGCTTGTGCTAGTAACTGCGTTGCTCCTTGTAAAAGAGGTATTGAAGCAAAAGAGGTTGGATATTGTATTGCAGATTGTCTAAGTGATGCATATAGAGGAAATCTAGATACAGGTTTATTTTTTACGGGTACAAATGGGTATAAACTAGATAAACTCGTTAGTGTAAAAGAATTAATGGACAAACTGACATTAGGCGAATAATTTGAGAAAAAAAAGTTTTAGAGATATTTTTAAAATATTTTTATTTATATCTCTATCATTTCAATCTTTATATGCTGTATCTACTGATTACTATAAAGATAAATTCAAAGTAACAAAAAAACTATATCTTGGTGCAATTATGTCAAATAATAAATCCAAAGAGATAAAATACTTAAAGAAAATTATTCACTATGGTGATAAAATAAATATAAATACATTAAAATATAAAAGAGAATTAAATAGACTAGATAAGAGTGTCTCTGTTCATAAACCTGTAAAAACAAAATTTGTTATAAAAGAAAAATACAATATAAAATCAATTAATCAAAGTAAAAATACTATAGTAATAGATTTTTATAGTAATATAAACAAGAACTACCTAAAGTTTTCAGAAAATAAAACTAAAACTTATCATTATGATTATTTTGATATAAAAGGTTCATATAAATATGCAAAACCAACAAAACTTTATTTTAAAACAATCAATAAAATTATTGTAAATCAAACATCTAAAAATAATCTAAGAATATCTTTAAAATCTAAAAAAAATCCAAAAACTATATATATTATAAATAAAAAGCAGATAATAATAAAAATACTCGATACACCTGTAGTAAATAGAAAAGCAAAAGATAAAAAAATTAAAGAGAATGTAAAATTATTACCATCAAATCTATTTGAGACATCAAACAAAGTAATAGTAATTGATCCAGGGCATGGTGGTAAAGATGCAGGTGCGGTTGCTAAAAATAAAGTTTATGAAAAAAATATTGTACTTAGTGTCAGTAGATATCTAAAAACAGAACTTGTAAAAAAAGGGTTTAAAGTATATTTAACAAGATCAAAAGACAAATATATAAAACTATCAAATAGAACTAAATTAGCAAATAAGAAGAATTCACATATTTTTATATCTATCCATGCAAATGCTGCAAGAAAATCAAGAGCAAGCAAAGCCCATGGAGTCGAGACATATTTTCTGTCACCCGCAAGAAGTGAAAGAGCAAAAAAAGTTGCAGCAAAAGAGAATAGAGGTGATATGAATTCTATGGGATGGAGTAGTAAAAATTCACTATTAACAATATTAAATAGAGGTAAAATTACAGCATCAAACAAAATGGCAATAGATATACAAAAAAATATGTTATTCTCTTTAAGAGGTAAATATGGTAAAAATGCTATTAAAGATGGTGGAGTAAGAGAAGGTCCATTTTGGGTACTTGTAGGTGCTCAAATGCCATCAGTATTGGTTGAAGTTGGTTATATATCACACTATAGAGAGGGTAAAAGAATAAATACTACCTCTTATCAGAAGCTAATTGCTAAAGGGATCGCTAAAGGGATTGAGAGTTATTTTATAAAAAACTAACTCTAATTAAAAGATCTTTTTAAAAAAGATATCAAAAGTTCTTTTATCATATGAGTAGATATTTATATTTGATTCATTATCTATTTGTTTAATATTTGATGTTACGCTTAATGTTTTATTTAACTTATAATCAACACCAACAGATAAAGTATTAAGTAAATCATCTCTTTCCACTTCAAATGTTGCATCATCAGACTTCTCTTTTGTATGGTTATATAAATATAATAAATTTGTAGATAACTTGTCTGTTATTTTATATCTATTTCCAAGAAGTAAACCATTTATTACTTTATCAGGAGCATTCGTATCAGCTATAATTCTATTTTCCTGCGTATTATAATATACTAAGTTAAAAGTTCCATACTCATTTGTTGGTACAGACTGACCAATCATAAGCTGATAATTTTTAGAATTAAGATTTTTATTTGTCTCTTGGGCATATAATTTTTTTGATACTTTAAAAGATGAAAAAAATGACATATTAGATAAGTACCTCTTTTGGTATACGATATTTATCCCATATACTTTTAAATAATCATCATTTGCAACTTTAATATCTGATAAATCTGACCCAATAGAAATTAAACTATTCTTATTACTTTTAGATAATTGTAAATTATATGATAATAGTTGTAACTCTTTCTTATTTTCTTTTGTAATACCATCTGATGTTAAATCATATGACCGCTGATCATCTTTTGAATAATTTTGTTTAACAAAATTAATACCATTATTAATAGAATAATCTAAATTTATTTTATAGTTATAGTTAGCATTTAATATTAAAGATAAATAACTATCACTATATTGCTTATCAGTAATTGTTAAATTTGGATAACTTGGAGTATCAAATAATTTTGTATCTGTTATATTATTTATATTATTATCATAAGTGTAACCTAAAGATACTGAACCATAAAAACTACCCCTCTTTTTTAAACTATCTATATGTTCAATCCTCTTAGTAATATTTTCTCGCACACTTATAGGAATATTACTTTTCAGTACTTCATTAAATCCACTAGTAGCTTCATTATATAGCCCTAGCATTAAATAACTTTGTGATAACTCTAATTTCGCTCTTAAATTATTAGAACTAAGCATATCAACTCTTTCAAATGCTGCACTTGCTCTTTCATAATCTTTTGTTTCATAATAAGAACGACCTAAATAAAAGTTTATACCAACATTTTCTAAATTATTTTCAGATAAATTTTCTAATATTTTTATAGTTTCTTTATAGTTTTTTTCACTATAAAGTTTCTTTGCTTTTATATATTTTGAATTAGCAGATCCTGTATATTTTGAATTTTTAGATTTATTAACTGCAACTCTTGTTTTTAATACTTCAGGAAAATCTTTTTTAGTTGAGTATAAAAATGAATTATCTTCATCAATATTATTACTAAAATACAAAACTTTGTCTTTTGAAGTTTTAAAAGAGTCTTGATATAATTTTTGAATTTCTTTTATGCTATCTTGATATTTATTTTTTGGTATATTAACAGCATATATCATAAAAGCATTCTCTTCAAGTAATTTAAATGAACGAATATAAATATTAAACTTTTTTAAAGATTCTGCTATCTCTAAAGCTGTAAATATATCTTTTGCATATTTAATTGTTACTGAGTCTTTTTTACTATCTATATAGTTAATTTTTTCTTTAGTATTAACTTTTACAGATTTTGCGCTTGCAACACTACTCTTTATAGTATAAAATGATTTTATTCTTGAATCTGATGCTATATAAGCAGAAGGAACTATTTGTTTTATTTTATTAATAACTATATATTTATCTTTTTTATTTATATTAACAGCATAAACTACAAAATATGGCTTTATTGTAGTAGTAGTTTTTTTAATATAAATACTATAAGTAGGGAACTTATTAGCTAAATTCTGTGCCCTATTCAAAGAAAGGTATGTACCAAGGGCAATACCCTTTTTTGTTACATCTATATCAGAAGATTTTATCTCTAATGAGAACAAAGAACTATAAAACAGGCATATAATTAAAATTAATTTTTTCATGCCTGAATTATACTTAAAACTACTGTTTATCCGCCTTAAACACACCTGTTGCTTTATCACTACCTGCATTATTTAAATCAAATGTCCCACCAACTGATGAAGCTTCCTTACCGTAAAAAGCACCATCAACACTTCCTGAAGTAGCATCACCACCTACAGAACTACTACTAAAAGTATTTCCAGATGTATCACCCGTAAATGTTGTTTTCCAAGCCTGATTAGATTCAGTCTTAAAATCAATTTTACCATCCACACTATTTTGACCACCACCAAGTGCAAAGTCTACACTTACATCATTAGTTGAATCCATTTTAATGTTATCATTACCATTTACGCTACCCATAACTTTACCTGAATAAGAAGCATTAACAGTTTGTGCTCCATCTCTTAATGAATCAATTGTTTCTACACTTGTCGACTGACCAGCAACCCATTTTTTATCTGTATCATTTACCCAATGTCCCCAAACTACATCTTCCTTATCAGAGCTTTTAATTACATTGCCCAAATCATCAGTCATAGCCATACCTGTACTCTCATCTATAGAAAGGTCATCCTGTAATCCACCAACATCAATTGTTACATACTGTTGACTTCCATCTGTATTTATTGTTCTACCATTAAGTGTAACACTTCTAGTTTCAACTGTATCATCAGCAATAAGATTATTTACATCGTCTTGCACATCTTTAGCTTCAGTTGTAACTTCTTCTGCTTTTACAGCTAACTCTGATTCTTCTTCAGTTATAGCTAAACCTAAAGATTCAACTTCACCCTCTTGAATCTCTTCTGGTGGTGTAGGAACACCCGTAGTTACATTTGTTCTTTGACCAGCTTCAACATCCATCGATATACCATTGTTTGTAGTAACCGTTATTGCACCCTCTGTACACATAATTGTTTCTTGATTTGCTTTTACAATTGTACCTCTAATACCAATAGAAGCAGATTTTGTTTTTAACTTAAATTTACTTTTATTAAGTTTACCAATTCTACCAGTGATACTACTAAACGCACCCTTTAGAACATTAAACTTTGCTTTATTTTGTTTTGGCTTAGATTCATCATATAAATAATCTGCAATATCCAATGTAGAATTTTTACCTATTGTAAAAATTGTTTTATCTGAAAATACAATTTGTACCTTCCCTTTACTATTTGTTTTGATAAAGTCATGTTTTTCCAGCTTACTACCAAACTTAGCCTGGATAACTTCACCATCTCTTTGAATTTTAACATCACCCTTTAAAACTGTTATCTTTCCAATACTTGCATAACTTAAAATTGGCACTAATAACAACAACAATAAATATTTCTTCATGACTACCCCTTTATTAATTCGTATACTAATTATAACACAACAGAGATATATTTTAAGTATACCAAAGTATATATTTATGTATTATAATAGTATAAATAACGTTGTAAAGAGTATGATAAGATTAGGTTTTTATTGATTTTTCGATTTTTGTAGAAAATATGGGTAAGTGAAAACTTACCCTATTAGATAGATTATTTTGCTCTGATACCTAAATCAGCAACAAGTGCTTGGAACTTAGCGAAATCAGTTCTTCTTAAGTACTTAAGAAGTCTTTTTCTCTTACCAACCATTTTTAAAAGACCTAATCTTGAGTGATGATCTTTGTGGTTTTCTTTTAAATGCTCTGTTAATCTTACGATTTGTGCACTTAATATTGCAATCTGCACTTCTGCAGAACCTGTATCTTTTGTATCTCTTTGGTGTTTAGCAACGATTGCTTGTTTTACGTCCAAATCTAAAGCCATAATAGCCTCCTGAGTGGTATATAATCTCAATTATAATAGTTAATTCTAAAAAATTGGAAATGCATTCTACTTAAATTAATATTTAAAATAACTTAAGATACAATAACATTATGATTAAATTAAAAAATAATTCAATATTTATTGCAGATTCACACTATAATGATAAAAGAATTATGCTACATACACTATTAGATAACATAAAAAATGGATATATTAAAACTAAACAAATATTTTTTATGGGTGATATGTTTGATTTTTTAGCAGATGAAATTGAGTACTTTCAAAAACTCAACTCTAATACAATCTTACTAATTAATAAACTATCATTACACATAGAGATAATATATATTGAGGGAAATCATGATTTTAATCTAACAAAAACTTTCCCAAATTTAAAAATAATTCCAAGAGAAAATCAACCTCTAAATATTACACATAATTCACAAAATATATCTATTGCCCATGGAGATATATTTACACCTATTTCATATAACATATATACAAGGATTATCAGAAACCATTACTTTCTAAAATTTTTAAATTTTATTGATTTTAATAATTGGCTTTCTAAAAAAATTGAAGAAGATTTAAAGAAAAAAAATATATGCCATAAGCAAAAAGATTTCAAACTATTTATAGAGGATAGAATTAAAAATTATTCTACTGACTTAGTTATAGAGGGACACTTTCATCAAGGCAACATAAGTAACAAATATATAAATATACCATCATTATGTTGTGATAAAAGATATATGGTTTATTCTAATGGTAAATTTATATTTGATTCTCTGTAAAAGTTTTTAGATATAATTTTTCTACTTTTAGCCTTGCCCAATATGTTTTTCTTAAAAACTTTAAGCTAGACTTTACAGAAGGGTCATAGTTAAAACATTTTATAGTTACTAATCTACCTAACTCTTCCCATCCATAATATTCAACTAATTTATTAACAACTTTTTCTAAAGTTACCCCATGAAGAGGATCATTTGGATTATTTTGCATCTACTGCTTCCTTATTTAAATTTTTATTCCAACTATTCTGTTCTTCTTTAGTTAAAAATGTCCAAGCAACTATTCTACTCATTTTATTTCCAGTTTGCATATTTAAAGTACGTACCTCTACTGGTTTTAACTTTCCTAATGTTTCGTATATCTCTTCCAGATTGTCTTGTTTAGAAACTAGTGTGGTAAACCAAAAGCAATTTTCTCTAAACTTTTCACTCTCATTAATCATTTTAGTTATAAATGATATCTCACCACCATCACACCAAAGTTCATCTGCTTGTCCACCAAAATTTAGTGTTGGTCTTCTCATCTTTTCTTTTGCTTTTGTTAGACTTTTAACTTTTCTTTTAGTGCCTTGAATAGCATCTTGTGCTGAACTATGGAAAGGTGGATTACAAATAGTAAAATAAAATTTATCACTTTCATTTATGATATTTTTAAATATATTATATCTATTTGGTTGATATATTGTTTCTATATTTAAGGATAATAGTTTATTTTCTTTGATAATTTTAGTTACGTTTTCTATGGCACCTTCATCTATATCACTCCCAACAAAACTCCAGTCATATGAATATGAACCAATAATAGGATAGATACAGTTAGCACCAATACCAATATCCAATATTTTTATATGCTTACCTCTTGGAACCTTACCTTTAGCATCGGTTGGCAGTAAATCTGCAATATAGTGAATATAATCAGCTCTTCCAGGAATGGGTGGACATAAATAGTTCTTGGGAATACTCCATTCTTTCACATTGTAAAAATGACTTAAGAGTGCTTTATTTAGTTCCATTACAGCTTTTGGATTTGAGAAATCTATAGATAAATCATCATATTTATTTAATGCCACAAACTCATTTAAAGTTGAATGACTTTGTATAAGTTCAGGAAAATCATATCTACTGTTATGCAGATTTCTTCTATGTAATGTTTTAGTGTCTTTTTTAGTTTTCATAAATATATAGTTTATTTCACCTCTTGAGATATGTAAAAAGTAGAAACTCCATACTCTTTGTCATATGTAGAACTATCTTTTGATGTAAAACTTGATATTATTTCTCTAGCTTTTATATGAGAACTTGCATTTGCTATTTTTTCTTTTTTATCACTTTGAGTTATTATAGTTTTTTCATGAGTTTTTTTAAATCTACTTGCTCTATGCTTATCAGTAAATGTAATTTTAATAATATTTATATCTCTTTTTACATCTATTGTAGCCTTTTTACTTAAGTCATTAAATCTTAATATTCTATTTCCATGAGAAGAAATCTTCATTGTAATTGCAGTTTCAATATCATCAGTATCTTCAATAATAACATACTCTTTGCCATTAATTGATATTGTATCTTCATTGATTCTTTTAATCTCTTTAATTGTAGTTTTTTTACCTTTTGCCATCTCTTACCTTACTTATATTTAAATATTAGTTACATTATATCTAAATAATTTCAGTTTATGATTATTTAAATTAACCTATTTATCAATGATATTTTAGTACAATCAAATTAATTAAATTTAGGAAACAGATGTTATTAACAAAAAAAAGTGAGTATGCATTATTATCATTGGTAAGTATTGCTAAAAGTAATCAACCAAAAAATGTAGAGGTACTATCAAAAGAACTGAATATATCTAAATCTTTTTTAGCAAAAATATTACAAAATTTAGCAAAAAATGGAATTTTAAACTCATATAAAGGGAACAATGGTGGTTTTACACTTAGGAAACCTTGTGAGGAATTGACAATTTTAGAAATAACTAAAATTGCAGAAGAGAAACTTCCTCTTGTATTTGAATGTACTACAAGTGAAGGTACCTGCTCTGCAAATATAGCTGGAGGATGTTCTGTTTTTCCACTATTAAATAATTTACAACATAAAATTAACGGCTTTTTAGATGAGCTAACATTAAAGGATATTTTATAAAATGAAATTTTTTCATCTTTCACATACAGACTTGGATGGTTATGGCTGCCAATTTATTACAAAAAAAGTTTTTCCAGATGCAATTTTTTATAATGCTAACTATGGATTAGAAGTAAAACTATTTTTAGAAGATATTTTAGCAAAAATTGAAATACTTGATAAAAGCGAAAATGTATTATTTATGATTACTGATTTAAATTTAACACTAGATGAATCTAAAAATTTAAATCACAAAATAAAAAAGTTAAATGAAAATGGTTGGAATATTGAACTTAAACTTTTAGATCATCATGGTACAGGATTAAAATGTTCACAAAAGTACGATTGGTATTTTTTAGATACAAAGAGATCTGCTACAAAAATTACATATGATTATTTTTGTGAAAATTATTCTGAATTTAAAGAATTATGTGAAGAAAATTTTGAAAAATTAATTGATGCAATTAATGCAGTTGATATATGGCTAGAAGATGAAGATTTATTTGAATTTGGAAAAGTTTGTATGAGTATGATATCAAAATCATATGAGATAAATAATATTTTATTTAGAGATAAAAGTAGAGATTATAAATTTTATCTACTGCAACAAAGTATAAAATATGTTGCAAATAAAGATGGAAATATATCTTTAGATGAGAATATATATCATATAAAAAAAGAGTATCTTAAACTATCAAATTCTAATAACACAATGGATAATTTAAGTTCTCTTTACCTTGTAAAATCTTTAGAAAATAAAAAAGATCAGTTAACAGTTCATTATAAAGAGCATAAAGGTTTATTAACTTTTACACTTGGAGGAATATCTATCCCTGCAAATACATTTTTAAAAGCAAATGATGATTATGATTTCTTTATTGATGTAAGTAGAAGAGGAAAAGCAAGTCTAAGAGCTGATAATAAAGTTGATGTTGCAGTTTTAGCAGATAAATTAGCAAAGGGTGGTGGTCATCCAAATGCAAGTGGCCTGGCATTTAAAGATTGGAAAGATACTATTTTATATGAAAATGTAAAGTCGTATATTCAAAAAAAATTAAATGAGTGTGGTTAAAACTACGCCCATATCTGCATATGAGGTATATTAGATACTGCTTTTACTATATCGTGTCTAGTTACCATTCCAACTAAAATATCATCACCATCTACAACAGGAATTGCATTTATACCAAAATCTATCATTACCTTTGCAACTCTTCTTATATCAGATATAGGATCAGTTGTGATTATTTTTTTTGTTGTAATATCGGAAATATGTCTATGTATATTTTTATTAGCATACTCTATATCATCAACTAAATATCTTAATATATCAGGTTTAGTAATCATACCTTTTAGGTGTAATGCACTATCTGCAATCACGGGAAGTTGCTGTAAATTATGCTCTTCCATTAATTCGTAACATTCTATAACTGTTTTTGAATCATTAACAGTAAGAACTCTATGAGACATAACATCTTCTACATGAAAAATTTCAACTTTAGTATCAAGATTTGTTATCTGTTTGTATTTATCTTTTGCTTCTTGGGTAATTTTACCTTGATATAATTTATCTTCAAAAGGCTGTTTATTTTTTCCATCTGTATTGTTTTTTATAGGTTGTGAAGCAGTAACTTCTTGTAAATTATAAAGATGATCAATAGTACTTCTAAAATTTAATCCATCATCATCATACATTGCAAACATAACATACTCCCTCTAATAAGTTTAGATAAGTATACTATAAATTTATTTATTTATCATTAAGAATTTTATTTGGTGGAGCCGTCGAGAATTGAAGTTATTGATATATAAAGGCTTTATAGATAATTGATTTTAAAATGTAACTACTGATGTAACTAAAAGTTAAAGTGACTAGCTTTTATATCACTTATTATTTGTTTTGTAGTATTTAATAAATTTTCTAAATCATCTTCACATATATCAAAAATAGTTTCTGAATTTAACTCAAAATAATGATGAGACAAAATATCTCTTATTCCTTTTACTTGTTTCCATGGTATAGCAGGATAGTTAATTAATATTTTTTTATCTGATAGTTTATCTATATTTTTAAAGCCCTCTCCAATAGCTATTAATCTCATAGATATACTATCTAGTCGTTCAAGTCCAATATCATCTTTTAAAAAATCATCACTAACTTTTATAGTTTCACATCTTTTTTTGATTAGTTCTAATGAGTAGTCAATATCATCAAGTGTAGATAAAATCATTCTAGTTTTATCATCATACATTTATTAAGTCCTTATGTATCATTTCTATAAGTAAAGGCTTCATATTTTTATGCTCCCTAATAATATCAACCTTAGTATGTAATTCTTCTTCTATTTGCTCTTTAATAGCAACCATATTGAATAATTTAGGGGGCATTTTAACAAAAATATCTATATCACTATCTTTTGTAGCTTCATCCCTTGCATAGCTCCCAAATAATCCTATTTGCTCTACACTATACTTATCATGAAACTCTTGATAATGTTCTTTAAGGTAGTTTAATATATTTGTTTTATTCATAAAAATATTATACCTTATTAGACTACATAAAATCTTTAAAGGGTCTTATTAGTAGTTACTCTCACATTAAAAAGCTAGATTGTTAATACATTTCAAATCTTGCCGATAGGCTTATGCACCGCAGGTATTCGTAGGTGGGTAGTGTTGGGGTGGTTAACATAACTCCTAATTCTTTATAACGACCTATGCTGTCTATGCTTTTATGTAGTGCAACACAATAAAACATAAGCATAGTAAAGAGGTCAGTTTGTGGATACAAACTTGGCTCTGTAAGAGTTGTAAAGAATTTTAGTTATGTCTAAGTGAAGGGAAAGCTTAAACAGTAGCGATAGCGGATGTTTCAGCTTCTCCCTGAACACACCACCCCAACACTACCCTTTGTTTGGAGTTGAAAGTTTTTAATTTTAATAGTTGTTTGTAGCACCATTATTTAAAAAAAGGGAATATTCTCTTTAATATACTTTTTTTCTTATTGTCTGAAAAGTGTTTAATTGATTCTAAATTTTCTTTTTGAATCTCATCAGTTCTTTCTGACTTTTCTATTTCCTCTTTTTCTTCTTCTTTATTATTTATATCATATTCTTGAATCATTTTTTCTAACTTTTCAACATCAATTTGAAACATACTATTACACTCATTACAATAAAATCTTTGAACAGTAAATTCATAGCGTTTCCTTTTGTCTTTTTTGTGTATATTATTTTCTTCTCCACACTTTGGGCAAGTTATATGTCTTAACCATTTTTCTCTTTCAATCTGTACTTTATTTGGAAGCTTTGGCTCATTTATTTTTTCTTTTCGCTCCTGTTTTTTTACTTTTGAATATTCTAAAACTTGATTATATAAATCTGAAAATTTATTTTTATTCCATAATGGATCAGTTAGTTTTACATATTCATTATGATTAAAATCAGTTAATTTTTGTTGTTCATAATCAAATATTTTTATTTTATACCATGAAGGAATAGATTTATGCATATAATGTGAAACCTTAATTAAATTAATTCCATAATCTAATCCATTATCTTTAACAATCCAATTATTTTTATTTAAAGTCTTTTCTTTATATATAAAATTTAGTTCTTTTAGTACGTTATTAAATTTACTAGTAGTAATATCTAAATCATATAAACTAATTAAATCTTTAATTTTCATATAATCTTTTAAAATAAGCTCTTTTTTTGACATCATTTCATCATAAGACATATTATCTAAGAATGTATATTCATCTTGTATTCTATATATATTCCCATCATAGTCATTTGATAACGTTAAATTATGTTTTGATGCAGATTCTCTTCTTAACTGTTCTCTCTCTTGATATTCTCTATTTATTCTTTCTAACTCTTCTCTTTCTATTCTTTCTCTTCTAACTTTATATTGTTTGGCTTTATTATAATCCCTTTTATATTCATATTTTTTTCCATTATCCATACTTATAACTATTTTATCATTTGTTACTACAAGTGCATCATATATACTAAACTCATGCTCTTCTCCTAATGGAGTTAACTTTGATTCACCCAATTTATAATATGCTTCATCTTCATCATATTTTTCTAACAAATCCTTTATTAGTATTTCTTCTTGCTCTGGAGTTAATTTCGATTCATATACATCATATATAACTCCATCTCTGCTTGGTAAATACATACTATCATCAATTTTTATATAAAAATCTTTTTTATTTGGTAAAATCTTTTTTATAAATTCTATAACTTTATCATGTTCTACATCTTGTAATGGTAATGGTAATTCTTCAGCATTTTCAGTTAAATATTCTTCTATTATCTCATAATTATTTGGTTTTAATTTATTAGCCCAATATATATTATCTGAATATGTGTCTTTGTTTACTCCATATCTTGTACCATCTTGATCAAATACATCTATCCAGCCAAAAGTACCCAATAAAGTAAAATTATCTATTTCTACAGTTTCATCATAATCTTTTTTAAATCCCCATTCTTTTTTTTATAAAACTCAATAGACTCTTTAAATTTTGATATTTCAATTGGTAAATTATTTACATCTAATTTATTAATAATATGTTTGCATAATCTTCTAGGGTCTGTTAAAGGATATATACTTCGTTTTTCTAACCAATCAAGACAAGAACAAGTTAAGTTTGATGTATTTGTATTATAAGTATTCATTTGTATTGTATTTCCTTTTAATAAATTTACAACAATTCTACCAAAACAGCGTCACAGTTTTTATAAATTTTAAAATTTATAAGCTTTTTATCACTCACACCAATCTTTAACTTTAGTACCACCATCATACTTTACTGCTAATTTATTTCTAATAAGTATATCCCCTAAGCTTTTATCATCTACATATACATCTGCAACTATTCTAAAATATTTACCTCTTTGTAGGTTTCTAAGCTCTATGATCTTACTAGCTCTTAAAGTTGATACAGTTAGTTTTTTAGCTTCTCTTGCTAGTAATTTTTCTTTATTACATTTGGCTCTTAGTT
The DNA here is from genome assembly GCA_965603755.1 of uncultured Arcobacteraceae bacterium. Lineage (GTDB taxonomy): Bacteria > Campylobacterota > Campylobacteria > Campylobacterales > Arcobacteraceae > JAIOSF01. Next base: position 5,895 of record CBFDEF010000012.1, on the reverse strand, counting down.
CAGGGGTATCTATACCATTTACCCTTATAGCCATCTTTTGACCTATGATACCAGGGTAAGAGTTTATATTTACCCTAAATGTATCTCCATCATATATAGATGTAACCTCATCAATGGTTATGTTGTTGTAGGTTTGTTTTGCTTGTAAGCTAAGTATAGAAATAAGGATTAGAAACAAACACTTTATCATAAATATTATTCTTTATTTAGTAACTTTGCTTTTTGTTCTTCAAATTCTTCTTTTGTTAATATCTCATCATCTAATAATAATTTTAGTTTTTTTAACTCATCAGCTATTGATAGATTTTGCGTTGATTGAATATTTTCTTTTTTTTCATCTTCTTCATCTGCTTTTTTTATTAAAACTTTTAATAAGCTATGCCAATATCTTGCTGATTTTATAGCATTTGTATATGTAGGGTGATTGTTCTTGTATCCATCATTTGGATCTAAAGTATTTTTAACATTCAAAAAATTCAATATAAACATTGGCTCATTTACATCATTTACTACAATCTTTAAATCAATACTTTTTACTTTATCAATATTAGTTTTACTTCCAGATAATCCACCTATAATTGCACCAATACCACCAAGTGCTAAACCACCAATTAGCATACCACCTAACTGACTTCCTCTAGCTGTTTTAGTTATTGACTCACCATCTTCAAGTATTTCACACTCTAAAATATCATTATAGTTGAAAATTTTACTTTTTACATTTGGATGTTTTCCAACTAGTAAACAAACTTTATATTTTTTATTATCTATAGCAAGTGCAGTATCTCCATTTTGACCAGTTATTTTATTGGATATTGCAAAATCTGATAAATTATCAAAATAAGAGTTTAGTAAAACTTGTTTAGATGACTTATTAGCTGACTGCATTGCTGAAAACATTATCATTAAAAATACCCCAATACCCACTAGTATTAAATACTCATTCATTTTGTTTCCTTATTTCTTAAATTTATTTAACAACTTCAACTCTCAAACGCCCACCATATTGACTAATCATAAATGCAGAATTATAATCATCACATACTACTTTGACTTTATCATCCCAAGTTTTATATGCTGTTGTTACTACATTACATACATACCCTCTATCCTCAATAGCATATTTAACAGCTACTTTTTGATTGTAGTTCAACTCTCCACTAAATGCTAGACTACTAAATAGTACTAACCCTAATATACTTCTTTTCATTCAATTTCCTTTTAAAACTTTATATATAAAGTTGATAAAGAAATCATATCATACTAAACTTTTCCAACTCCTTATATAAAGTTGGTTATTTGAAAACTATAGATGAACTTGATAGTAATTTTACACAAGATTTATACATTAAAATTGGTATTAATGTTAAAAAGTTTAGAGAATCAAAAGGTATAACACAACTTGAGTTAAGTCAGGCTATAGGTCATAAATCTGTTACTGTAATATCTTGTTGTGAAATATGCTATAAAAATTATCACTTTAACATTGAACACTTACAAAAAATAGCTTATGTACTAGATGTTGATATATCAGAATTTTTCAAAGATGTAAAAACAAAACAAGATTAAACCCTAAGATTTAATCTCCTCCAAAACCTCATCAAAAATATCTCTATAATACTTATGAAGTGTTTTATATGATATAGCTGTCTTTTTATGTACTTGGTACATAGATACATTTATATTTGAGTGTATCAGTTCTTTTATAGCTATTTTTATCTCTTCTTTTTTTCTTGTAGTTTTTACTGCTCTTGCTTTTATGAGTATATCAGTTGATGTTTCTTTTAACTGTTTGATATGCTCTAGCTGGTTATATATACCTATGTTCCTTTTTTTTATTAGCTCTTTTATTTTAAAAAAGAGTTCATCATCTATATCTATAATCATAAATATTTTCCTTTTTGTCTTTTTATGTTAAATGTCTAGTTGTGTACTATTGTACTCTTGAACAATGGCACTATAAATAAACTTATATCTACTATTATTCAAATGGAAATAGACATCGAAATGAAAATCTCAACAAGTTAGAGAGTGCTAGGCTATGTTAACCCTACTAATTTACTTTTAACTGTTTACAGTACCTATAAGTTTTATTATCTGATCTTCTAAAAAAAAAGTATCATAACTATTTACTCCAAAATAATCATTTGATATAAATATAATATTATCAATCATTTTATTTATCACAACCTCATCTAAACTTTTTTGTTTTATCTTGTAGGTGCATTCTACTCTATGCCAGTTCTTATACTGAACTGTACACTTTCTATGTTCTTTATGCTTTTTATACTTATCATATACATTCACTCTAGTTAATGCAAAATAATCATTTATAGGTGTATCAGGTTCATTTATATAAAAACTATTTTGAAAGTGTATCACTTTACTATCTTTATCTATATGGTTCTTTTGTAAGTTTTTAAACTTAGCTATATTTTTAAATGTTATTGGTGTTGTATTTTTACCATCTACACTTATATCTATTTCTATACTGTTTTTTGCTGATACTTTTAAAAACTCTCTTATCAAACTATACATAATATCTTTATGCTTATCAATTGGACTTAATAAGGGTTGGTTTAGTGCTGTAAATATCACTTGCCTTTTATACTCTCTTTTACTCTTCTTTTGTCTTTTTGCTTCTTGTATAGTTGGATAATTGTTCTTAACTAATATATATCCAAATAAACTCTTATTTTTACTAATGCTTATCACATCAAGTTTATAATCAATCTCTTTAGTTTGGTCATCTCTTGTACCTCTATCTATCTCTTTTTTAAATCTTTCTATAATCTTTATATCTATATCAGTTTCATACTCTAAATTTAATCTTATCATCATTGTATTAAGTCTATGTTGTGTTAGTATTATTCTAATAGTATCTATACCTATAAGTAGGTTATAGAACATTGTTATATCATATAACTTTAGATATAATTATTCTAAGAAAAAAGACACACTATACAAACGGATATATTTACTACTAAAGTAAAATACTAACAACACCTTTATATATAAGGCTTTGTTTGACTTTTTTATCATCAAGTAATACTTAAATTTTAATCGGACTTTAAGTTTACTCTTGATGAAATGTTTTGAAGTATGATATTAGATAGATAGTGTGGTATATGATACATCATACACCACTCATAAATCTTTGTAACTCATCCTCACTTACTACAGTGATACGCTCACTTAACTTTGTTGTTTTTATCTTACCTTGCTTTACAAAAAGCCAGAATGTAGATAAAGCAATAGCTAAAATACTAGCTGCTTCTTTAGGTCTGTAATTTCTACTCATAATATAAGTCTTTCTACATATCGCCAAATATGTAATGTTCCTTTGGCTTTAAGGAACTGCCATAAAGATTAGTTTGATTTTATCTTTATCAATTAATTGTAGTTGTATTATATTAGACTATTAAAAGATAAAATCGGACTATGATAATGTTATGAGTCCGATTTATTTATTTTTAATTCCAGTAAGTAGTTCTTGATATTTTAAATCATCAATATATTTTTCGGCAATTTGTAAATATTTATTAACAAACTTTGTAGGGTCTACTCTAGTTTCTTTTAAATCTCTATCAAAGTAGTAATCATCTATAGATTGTTTTATATCTTTTTGTTTCATTTTTTGTTTAGTAGCATCATATATAAAAAGCATATCTGCAATTCTATCTTGAGTAGTAAGATAATTGCGTGTATCAAAACAAATTTCTTCTTTTGTCCTTTTTTTAGTAATACATAATTCATTATCTGATAACTGAAGTTTTTCACCTAGCAATTCAATAGGAACTTTATGTTGTATATTCTCTAAATTTTTATAAATATGATCTATATATGCTTTAACTTCATCTATTGATTTATTTAAGTTCAATTCTATTTTAATTTTATTTGCTTTTAGTTCATTTATTTCTATTTTTGGTCTTTTAAAATTATCAATAATTCTTATTTCATTTTTATAGTCAATATTAAATCTTCCCTCTTCAGATTTTATATATTCTTTAAAATCTTTTTCAGCTTTACTTATATCATAGTTTAAATTATCATCATAATAAACATTAGGGTCAAAAGAGTAAAAATTAGTACTTATTAAAGTCTTAATATAAAAACCATCTTTTTTATTGAGAGAAACTAATTTTGTTTCTCTTTCATCTGGATCAACGGAAAAACCTATTTCATTATTATCTTCAATACGATTTTCTCCAGTATTTTTATAATAGTTAAATATATTATAAAATTTTTCTCCAAAAACTTTATAATATAAAGACTTCGTTTTATACATAATTTTATATGTATTATACAAGTCATAAAACTTATTTTGTAGTATATTTGATTTATCAAACCCATCATAGTATAGTTTTTTAGAACTACTTTGTTCTCCAGATTTTTTTTTATGATATATTGAAGAATCTTTTGTATTATAATATTTCATTAGTGCTTGTACATTATCATTGTAAATGGTTATTATTTGAGCTATAAAATCTTGAACTTTTTTACTTCTTAATTCCATTTCATAAACTATACAATCTGTTAATTCATAATCTTCAAACTTTTCTATATCTAGGTATATATCATCATCTCTTTTTGGTAAATTATCCATTTTTAACCTCATCTAAATAATCCCCATACCACTGTATAAGCTCTTTTTTTGCATTTAAATATTCTGCTCTATTGTATGCACTTTTAACTTTGTTTTGTTCTTCATGGGCTAATAAACTTTCAATAACTTCACTTTGTAAACTGTGTCCACCTTTATCACTAGATACATTCATATTTTCATAAGCTATTGTTGAAAAAATACTTCTAAAGCTATGAGGTACTAGCTCATCTTTTGTATATCCCATTCTTCGCAATGCCGAAATCATAGTATTATCACTCATAGGTTTATCATTTCCCCTAAAAGATGGAAATACATACTTACCACTACCACTAAACTCTTTTATCTCTTCTAGTATAGATATGACTTGATGAGGTAGTGGGAGTATAAACTCTTTTTTTACTTTCATTTTATGTGGTGGTATTATCCAAAGTTTGTTTTTAAAGTCTATTTCTTCCCATTCACAATGTCTTATATTGAAACTTCGTACAAATACATAAGGTAACATCTGTAAAGCTTTTTTAGTGGTATAATCACCACTATACTCATCAATAGATAACAATAAAGCTTTTATATCATTTAGTTTTGTAAGTGTTGGATAGTTTCGTTTTACTATTTTTCCAAGTATCACTTTTTTATCTATATCAGCAGTTATATTATGTGGAGTTAGCTCCAACATAGTGGCATACATAAAAACTTTGTTTAATATCATAAAAGTTCTTTTTGCAGTTTCTTTTAAATCTTTATCTTTTAAATCTTGAAGTATAGCTATTAAATCAAGCCTAGTAACATCTGTAATTGGTTTATTTCCTATAAATGGGTAAGTATATAGTTCTAATGCTCTTGATAGTTTAGTATGGTAGTTTTCACTTACTTCACTCTCATAACTAGCCAACCACTCTTTAGATACTTTTTTAAATGTATTTATTTTATTTTCATTAGTTTTTTGTATTTCTACTTTTTGAATTTGTTTTTCATCTAGTGGGTCTATCCCTTTTCTAACTAAATTTAAATATTCATTCTTTTTATCTCTTGCAGTTACTAATGTAATTTGTGGAAAGTTACCAAATGATGTTTTTCTTCTTTTGTTAGTAATAGGACTTTTATAAATAAATTCCCATAGTTTAGTACCTGTTGATTTAATTAAAAGATGTAAACCATTTCCATCTGATAAAGTATAGTTCTTATCTTGTGGTTTAGCATTTTTAATTTGTTGAACATTTAACGGTTTTACTGTTCTAGCCATTATCTAAGCCTTTTATAGAATTTTTAGTTACATCGTAAAATAAAGT